>JAGWML010000275.1 GCA_028873155.1 Acidobacteriota bacterium | reverse complement strand
CCGGTGGCGGTGTGCCTGGATACTTGCCACACGCATGTCGCAGGCTACGACCTGTTGAGCGAGGCGGGCTACAAGGATACGATGCGGCAGGTGGCGGCGACGGTGGGGTATGAGGCGGTGCGCGTGTGGCACTGCAACGACGCCAAGGCCGAGCGCGGCTCGAAGCTGGACCGGCATGAGCACATTGGGCAAGGCACGGTGGGCGTGGAGCCGTTCCGGCGGCTGCTGCATGACGCGCACTTTGCGCACTGCGCGTTTATCGCGGAGACACCGGTGGATGAGCCGGGCGACGAGGAACGAAATGTGCGTGTGCTGAAGAGCCTGGCGGGATAAAGCGCGCTAGACGGCGGGTGCGACTGAGGGAGTCTGTGCGCCCGCGTGCGCGGCGGCGAGCTCCTGATCCTTGTATTGCAACTGATAGAGCTTCCAGTAGAGGCCGCGGTGGGCGAGCAGTTCTTGATGGCTGCCCATTTCGCGGAGCTGGCCCTTGTGCATAACGAGAATGGCGTCGGCGCGCTGCACGGTGGAGAGCCGGTGGGCGATGAGGACGCTGGTGCGGCCTTCGACCATGCGCTCCAATGCGCCGCGAATGCGCAGCTCGGTGTCGGTGTCGACGCTGGAGGTGGCCTCGTCAAGGATGAGGATGCGCGGGTTGTACGCGAGGGCGCGGGCGAAGTTGATGAGCTGCTTCTGGCCGGTGGAGAGGGAGCTGCCGCGCTCGCGGACGGGCTCGTCGAACTGGGCGGGCAGGCTCTCGATGAAGTCGAGGACGTTGACATCGCGCGCGGCGCGGCGCAGGTCCACGCCGGAGATGGCCTCGTTGCCGAGGCGGATGTTTTCCGCGATGGTGCCAGTGAAAAGGAAAGGATCCTGGAGGACGACGGCGAAGTGCTGGCGGAGCGCAGTGAGGTCGTGCTCGCGCAGGTCGATGCCATCGACGAGGATCTGGCCGGCGGTTACATCGTAGAAGCGCATCATGAGGCTGGTGAGGGTGGTTTTGCCTGCGCCGGTGTGGCCCACGATCGCGATGGTCTGTCCTGGTTCGATGGTGAAGGAGACGTCCTTGAGAATCCACTCGATGTCGTGGAGCGAGGCAAGCCGGGTTGCGTCTGGAATGGTTCCGGAAGAGCCCGCCTCAGGGGCTAAAGCCCCTGCTGATTGGGCGGGATTGATGTACGGGCTGAAGCCCGTACCCTTCAGGGCTGTGCTCCCGGTGGAGCGGGCGGCATGTTCGACGGCGGCCTGCTGCGCGGGCGTGAGCTTCTGGTAGGTGAACCAGACGTGGCGGAACTCGATGCGGTTGGAGCCGTCGCCGGTGCGGGGATGCTCAGGGCTGACGATTTCAGGCGCCGTATCGAGGAGCTTGAAGATGCGTTCGCAGGCGGCCATGGCAGCCTGCAGGATATTGTATTTGTCGCTGAGGTCCTGAATGGGGCGCCAGAAGCGCTGCGAGTACTGAATGAACATGGCGAGGATGCCGATGGTGACCGTGCCATGCGCGATGACGCTGAATCCGCCGCGCCAGAGCACGAGCGCGATGGCGATTGTCGAGAGCAGCTCGACGGCGGGGTAGTAGAGCGCGTAGGCAAAGATGGTGTCTTTGAACGCGATCATGTGCTGGCGGTTGACGGCCTCAAAGTCCTGGAAGGCGCGCTCTTCGCGATTGAAGAGCTGGACGACGCTCATGCCGGTGACGTGCTCCTGCGTGAAGCTGTTGATGCGGGCGATGGCGGCGCGGACCCGGCGGTAGCTCTCGCGGACATGGTCGCGGAAGAGGCGCGTGACGATGAGGATGATGGGCAAGACAGAGAAGGCGATGAGGGCCAGCCACCAGTTGATGGTGAGCATGACGATGGCCATGATGGTGAGGTTGAAGAAGTCGTCAACGATGGCGAGGATGCCGGCCGTGAACATGTCGTTGATGGCATCGACATCGGATGTGATGCGGGTGACGAGGCGGCCGACGGCGTTCTGGTCAAAGAAGCCGATATGCATGCGCTGCATGTGGCGGAAGATGTCGCGGCGCAGATCGAACATGATCTTCTGGCCGGTCCACTGCATGAGGTAAGTCTGGATGAATTCGAAGAGGTAGGACGAGATGAGAGCGGCGATGTAGATGCCGGACAGCGCCGTTATTCCGCGGACTGGATCGTGCGGGAGGCGGCGTGTGAGCCAGTTGGTGGCGGCGCTGGGGCTGCCTGTAAGGTAGCGGTCGAGGGCGACTTTGACGAGGTAGGGACCGGCGACGTCGCTGAGCGACTTGAGCGAGACGGCGATGGAGGAGATGGTCGCCTGGACCCAGTAAGGGCGCAGATAGCGTCCGAGGCGGCGAATGAGTCGGGAGTCGTAGACCTTGCCGACCGTGTCGTCGTCGGCCTTGCGCGCGGGCGGTTGCACGGGGGCGGCCTGAGACTCGTTGCTGGATTGCCGGGGATCTTTTTGCGCAGCTTCGGCCATGGGTCGAAAAGGCTTTCTGTGTCTATTGTACGGGCCTGTTTTTGATTGGATGCGCGGAAGTTGAATGGGGAGTCAAAAGGCAGAGGAGTCGATTGACAAGGCGGGGCGCGCGTGTGAGAACGTAACTAGTGTCCGGAGCGCGAGGATAAGCCAGCCAGTCCGGTTTTCCGCGGGAGCATGTCAGCGGCAAGCAGCTCCGGGAAAGGTGGATGCAGATGAAAAAGGCTGTGGTTCTTGCGGTGGTGATGGTGTGCTTTTCGGCTGTTCTGGCGCGGGCGGATATTGTGGTGCTGCGCGACGGCAAGAGTTATTCCGGGACGTATACCGGAGAGCCGGGCGGTCAGTTGACCTTCCAAGATAGCCAGGGAATTCAATACACGTTTCAGATGATGGACGTGCAGACGGTGGTGTTTTCAAACCTGTCGGACAACGTTTCGCTGCGCAATGGGCAGATGTATACGGGCCAG
>JAGWML010000274.1 GCA_028873155.1 Acidobacteriota bacterium | reverse complement strand
ACTTCATGTCGTAGGCGGTCACAACTTCGTCGTTCTTGGTCCGATTCAGCGGGACCAGCTCGGTGAGTGGGCGCGGCGCAATCACCACTGCGGAAGCGTGAACGCCGGCGCCGCGCACCAGCCCTTCGAGGGTCTTTGCGGTATCAATCAGTTCGCGTACCTGTTTGTCACTGTCGTAGGCCTTGCGCAGATCCGGCGACTCTTCGAGCGCTTTTTCCAGCGTCATCCCCACCGTGCTCGGAACGAGTTTCGCGATTCGATCGACATCTCCGTACGGCATGTCCATGGCGCGGCCGCAGTCTTTGATAGAGGCTTTGGCAGCCATGGTGTTGAAGGTGATGATTTGCGCGACCTGCTCCCGTCCGTATTTGCGCGTGACGTAGTCGATGACCTCGCCGCGTCGGTTCATGCAGAAGTCCACATCCACATCGGGCATGGTGACGCGTTCGGGGTTCAGGAATCGTTCGAAAAGGAGAACGTTCTGCAAGGGATCGATGTTGGTGATCTCCATGCAGTAGGCGACGAGCGAACCGGTTGCCGAGCCGCGCCCCGGGCCGACGGGGATGCCGTGGTCGCGCGCGTATTTGATGAAGTCCCAGACGATGAGGAAGTAGCCGGAGTACTTCATCTGCTTGATTACATCGATCTCGTAGCTGAGGCGCGCCGCATATTCCTCGGGTGTCGACCTTCGTGCGCCGCGCAGTTCCAGTTGGCGCACGGATGTATCGAGGCGTTTCCGCAGGCCTTCGCGGCAGACTTGCTCGAAGTAACTGTCGATGGTGTGGCCGGGCGGAACAGCGAATTCGGGGAAGGGATTGTCGACGGCCTTGAGCTTAAGCTGGCAGCGCTCGGCGATCTCCATGGTGCGCTGCATGACGCCGGGGGAGTTGGGAAAGAGGCGCGCCATCTCGTCGGCACTCTTGACGAAGAACTGATCGCTGTCGAAGCGGAAGCGGTCGGCGTCGTGGACCTTGGCGCCGGTCTGGACGCAAAGCATCACGTCGTGCGCATGCGAGTCTTCGCCGCAAAGGTAATGCGAGTCGTTGGTGAGGACGAGTGGAATCTCGAGCTCTTTTTCAAGGCGGAAGAGGTCGGCCTGAATCTTACGTTCCTGTTCGAGTCCCTGGTCCTGAATTTCGAGATAGAAGTTGTCGCGGCCAAAGATGTCCTGGTATTGGAGGGCCGTGGCTTTGGCCTTGTCGTAATGACCCTCCATAAGCTCTTCGCAGAGCTCGCCGCTGAGACAGCCCGAGAATCCGATGAGACCCTTTGCGTTCTCAGCGAGGTAGCGCTTGCTGACGCGCGGCTTGCGATAGAAGCCGTGCAGCGAAGCCTCTGACGTAATGCGGATGAGGTTGCGATATCCTTCTTCATTTTCCGCAAGCACCAGGAGGTGGTTGTAGGTGTCGTTGGGGGATTCGGCGCGATGGTCGTCTGCCTTGCACACGTACAGTTCGCAGCCGAGGATGGGCTTGATGCCGCTCTCTTTTGCCGCATTGAAGAAGTGGACGGCGCCGTAGATGTTGCCGTGATCCGTCATGGCGACGGATTTCTGACCGAGTTTGGCGACCCGATCGACGAGTTTCTTCACGTCGCATGCGCCGTCGAGCAGGGAGTATTCGGTGTGGAGATGGAGATGGGTGAACTCGGCCATGGCTAAGCTCGATTCTAGTCGCTTGGTCGAGGGGAAGGTTTGCGACGGCGAAGGCTCGAAAGAATCGAGTTGAGGAAAACGCGGTGCGAAATTGAAGAGAGTGTGCCGGAGAAAAAGCAATGCCGGAGCAGACGCTCCGGCATTGGTTGATTGAGGTGCTTCTGCGCTATTCCTCGATGGTCTGATGCAGGCGCAGGTCACGCGATGAGGCGCCGACGCTGACTTCGCGCTTGCCGCTGGCTGTGACCCACGCAGTCTTTGCCGTGGACCAGTACTGCATCTGGCGCAGATGAACGTGCAGAGTGACGGTCTTTGACTCGCCCGCGTCGAGGTGGATGCGGTCAAAAGCGACCAGAGCGCGGACAGGGAACTGCACGCCAGCAGGAACGTCGCTGGGCGCGCTAAGGTAGACCTGCGGGACTTCGTCGGAAGCCGTGCTGCCCGTGTTTTTGACAGTGACCTGGACGTAAAGACCGCCATCGGCTGCGCGCTCGACGACGAGGCCGGAGTAGTCAAAGGTGGTGTAGCTGAGGCCGTGGCCGAAGGGGAACAACGGTGCAATGTTCTCCTTGTCGAACCAGCGATAGCCGACGTTGACGCCTTCGGAGTAGGTTGTCTTGCCGTCGACACCCTTCGCGGAGCGCTCGGGGTGCTTCGGGTCGGTGGCGGGGTAGTCGGTCAGGCTCTTGCCCCAGGTCACGGGCAGACGGCCTGCGGGGCTCGCCTTGCCGAGGAGCAGATTGGCGGTAGACCAGCCGCCCTCGTCGCCGGGCCACCACATTTCAAGGACGGCCTTCACCTTGTCGACCCAGGGCAGGGCAACGGGCTGGCTTGTGTTGAGCACGACGATGGTGTTGGGATTGACGGCAGCGACCTCGTCAATCAACTTGTGCTGATCGCCGGGCAGGCCGAAGACAGGCTCGAGGCGTGTCCATGCAAAGACGACCGCGACCTTGGCGCGCTTTGCGGCGTCGATGGCCGCATCGTGGTCGGTCTTGCGCTGCTCGGGCGTATACCAGTTGAGACGCACCTGCACCGGCGAGTTGGAGCTGTCGGGGCTGGTCTTGATCTCGATTGCGTGCGGACCTGCAGTGAGATCGATGGCGCGGCGCACATTGTCGAGACCGTCCGTGGTGGGGATGGCGTTGTCCTGGTTGGCCTGCAGGATATCGCCGTGGACGCCGCCCTGGAAGGCACCGGTGCGCGCGAGCGGCTTACCGTCCACTTCGATGTTGGCGTTGGTGCCGAGGGCCTGAAGATAGATCCAGTAGCTGCCCACGGTGGCAATGGTCAGAGTGCCTTTGCAGTCGATGACGGAGTTGGGAGCGAACGCGTT
>JAGWML010000273.1 GCA_028873155.1 Acidobacteriota bacterium | reverse complement strand
TGCGCCACGCGCTCCGGGACCTTGTCGTCCCGATGCCAGTCTGGATACTTGGCCCAGGCGTTGAAGTGCCAATTCGTGAGCCCGATCTGACCAGCGGCATTGCGCACAAAAATGGGACCTGAATCGCGGGTCCACACGCGATCCGTGGGCCAGGCGTGAAAGCTGACCTGCTCCAGATTCGCGCCTGCGCGCTTCAGAATTCCGCGAACTCTGCGCTCCGACTTCTCGTCCTCCACGAGGATGTGCACGCGTTCATGCGCGGCCAGCAGGCGCACGATCTCCGCGTAAACCCAGGGAATCGGCTGGAACTTGCCGGGCCAGTCCTCGTGATTATGCGGCCAGGCGAGCCAGGTCGCTTCATGCAGCTCCCACTCGGCGGGCATGCGAAAACCAATGTCGCGCGGCGTCTTCTCTGTGAGGGGCAGGGACATCGCTACTTTGGCTCCCCGTCCGGCGCATGACCGCGCTCCGGGTCGAGAAAGCGCTGCGTAATGGGTGCATAGGCGTCGATGCGGCGGTCGCGCAGAAAGGGCCAGTTGCGGCGTGTGTCTTCGAGCAGCGCTAGGTCAATCTCGGCCATCAAAACCTCTTCGGCGTCGTGCGAGGCCTTGGCGATGATGCGTCCAAAGGGATCGGCGAGAAAGCTGCCGCCCCAGAATTCAAGTCCAGGCCCTTCGGCGCGGTTGCCGAGAATGTCGCCGTGCTCGTGGCCGACGCGATTCACACCAGCCACATAGACACCATTCGCAATCGCATGGGCACGCTGGATGGTTTGCCACGCCTCGTATTGGGCTGCGCCGTACTGGTCCTTCTCTGCCGGATGCCAGCCGATCGCTGTAGGGTAGAAAAGCACTTCAGCGCCTTGGAGCGCAGTCAGGCGCGCCCCTTCGGGGTACCACTGGTCCCAGCAGACGAGCGTACCGACGCGTCCAAAGGCCGTATCCGTTGCTTTGAATCCAAGATCCCCGGGGGTGAAGTAAAACTTCTCGTAGTAGAGCGGGTCATCGGGTATGTGCATCTTGCGATAGACACTGGCAATGCTGCCGTCCACATTCAGCGTGACGGCGGTGTTGTGGTACAGCCCCGGCGCCCGACGCTCAAAGAGCGAAGCGATGATGGCGACGCGCGACTCCCGTGCAATTTCTGCCAGCTTTGCCGTGGATGGGCCGGGAATGGGCTCGGCAAGATCGAAGAGGCGAATATCTTCGCGCTGGCAGAAGTATTGCGCGCGAAAGAGTTCCGGCAGGCAGACGATGTTTGCGCCGAGGCGCGCGGCCTCGCGGATGTGCCGCACGGCGGTGGCCAGATTGGCTTCGGGGTCGGGCCCCATGCGCATCTGCACCAGGCCCACGTTATATTTCCGTTGCTCTGCCATTATTCTCTGCCCGTATTCCTTTCCGGTGACACAGCAAGGCCAACCCCGCGATGCGGGATTGGCCAGGGATGACGCCGTTCCAGTTGCCTACTCTTCGAGAATCAATACTGCGGCAGCGATGGTGGTGGTCCACAGACCGCGCTTGTCGCCCACCGCGGATTGCGTGATGTTGCTGGTACGGACAATCTTGTTGGAGATGCGGTAGATCTCCTTCTTTTCATCCCAGCTTTTGTCGGGATCAAACTCGACATCGAGGGTGGTTGCCAGCATCTCAGCCGCCAGTTCTTCCGCGTACTCGCCCGCCTGCTCTTCGGTTTCTCCAAAGCTGTGATGCTCGCTCAGGTAGCCGTAGGTGTTGCGGTCTGCGGGAATGGCGACGCCGATGCTCGACACCACAAGGCGGTGCGGCTCGCGCGTGGAGTTCTCTGCAATCACCGCGAAAACGACCTCGCCGTGATTGAGATATTTGAGGCCTTCCTTGCGTCCGATGACTTTGCAGTTCGGCGGAAAGATGGACGAGACGCGTACCAGATTCTGCGAGGCGATGCCCGCATCCCGAAGGGCCAGCTCAAAGGAGGTCAAACGCTCCTTGTGTTTGCCTACACCCTTGGTGAAGAAAAGCTTCTTCGGGACCATGCTTTTACCCAATTTCTATGTATCCTCCGTGACGTTGGCAGTCCTGACAATTTTGGAATGTTCCCGCATGAGTGTATCGCATTCAGCCCCGCCCAAACAGATTGGAATGAGATTTCACGCTGCTTTTAATTTTGCCGGTCCGGCTGACCGGAGTGGGCTTCTGCGCGCGGAGGCAGTTCGGGCCGTTTTGCACCGGAACTTTCTGTTGCAACCTGCGTTCAAGAGAAGTATGAAGGCGATGCTGCCGTACTCGATTGCGATTCTCTGCGCCGGGATGGTTTGCGGCGCGGTTGCCGCGCAGGAGCCTGACCTGTCCCAACCCGGCACTGACAGCTCCCGACAGACCAGCACGCACGAGATGGCCCCGCCAACGGCACCGATCACTCTAGGCGCGGTGCCACTGGACTGGACGCCACCCGCGCTGGCTGCGCTGAACATGCAGGCCGCCATGAAGTCGAGTTTCATGCTGGACAGGAACCTGCTGCACGTGGCAGCAGGCCTTGTGCCCGACTCCGAAGAGCAGGACCGGCAAATCATCAATCGGCTGGACGGCGTGAGCGTGCACATTCTGCGCTTTGGCGACACGGGCATTCCCGACGAGGATGCGGTCAACGCCATCCGCGCGGCGTATCACCTGCGCGGATGGAAGCACCTGGTAACGACCACGAATGCGGGAGGCCCCTGGCACAACGACACGACCGACGTCTGGCTTGTGCTGGACGGCGCCAATGTTCGTGGAGCGGTAGTGCTGGCCGAGACGCCGAAGAGCCTGACGCTGGTGAGCATTGCCGGGAACATCAGCCCCGTTGACCTGCTGCACCTGCGCGGCCACTTCGGGATTCCGCGCTTTGACGGCGCACCCATCGAACGCCAGTAACGAGCCCTGACAACGATCTTTGTATTGCGCACGCTTGTCTGGTGCGCCGAAGGAGACACATGCGCCCACCGCCTGCTGAATCTCAGAGGTCATGTCATTCGGTCCTTTGTGAATGTGGAGTTCTGCTGACTCTGA
>JAGWML010000034.1 GCA_028873155.1 Acidobacteriota bacterium | reverse complement strand
TGGCGGGATATGGAATAGTGTGCGCGCGTGGAATCCCGCAAGCTCTTCACGGATAGGAAAGGACCAGGCATCCGCCGTCGCTGCTTTCGAAGGCGCGAATCCGAGTCACAGCATTGCGCAGCACGAAATCGGCGCGCGTGGTGGTGCAATTTCCAACGCGAAGCCAAATGACTTTGGGAGGGCTTCCGAGCAGCGCACTTCTCTGCGAGAAATCGGAGTCTTTGGAAACAATCGTAAAGCCGTTGTCCCGCGCATATTGCCAGATGGCGTCGTCAGAGACGCCGCGAAGGCCGCAATCTGTGAGGTGGCGGGAGCCGGGATAGAGGTCGGAGAGTGCGGTCGCAAGACGGGGCGCGAGGTTCTCGTCGAGCAGAAGTTTCACAGGCGCACGATCTCGACTCTGCGTTCGGCGTCTGCTGCGTAGGCAAGGCAGGCGCGAATGTCGTTTTCGGTCAGGTCCGGGAAGTCCGCCAGAATCTGCTCCTGGGTCATGCCCGCAGCCAGGTAGTCCAGAACGTCGTAGACGGTGATGCGCAAGCCGCGAATGCAGGCCTTCCCGCTGCGCTTACCGGGATCAATCGTGATGATCTTTGAGTAGTCCATCGGCGATCCCCCTTCCTCGGCGCTGATCTTATCCACTCGATTCGGCCGCAGAATCGAAACGCTCGATCTTGGGCCGTCCGCTCCTGGATGCCTGCCCAATATCGTAACTCATTTGCAACTCGTACCATGTCCGCTGCGCTCCAGTCGCGCAGAATGAAAGGACAGCGGAATAGAAGAATGGGGTGAGCAACATGATGTCGCCCACCCCAGGATTTTGAGCCGAAGGCGCAATTGCCTGGACGGCCATTCCTACTTTTTGTCTTCCACGTCCACGTACTCGGCGTCGATGACTTCGCCTTCCTTCTTGGCTTCGCCGCTGGTGCCGGCCGTGCTTGCGCCCGCGTCGGCAGGTGTGGTGCCCTGCGCTGCGGCGGCGTTGGCCTTGTAGAGCACCTCGGCCAGTTTGTGGCTGGCGTGGGTCAGCTTCTCGTGCGCGGCGTTCAGATCGGCAACAGAGGGCGACCCTTCGAGGGTCTTCTTGGCCTCGGCCAGAGCCGCCTCCACATCCGACTTCTCCGTGCCCTGGATCTTGTCGCCGGACTCCTTCAGCATCTTCTCGATGTTGTAGACCATGCTGTCCAGCTGGTTGCGCGCCTCGATCTCCTCGCGCTTTTCCTTGTCTTCGGCGGCGTGGGACTCGGCTTCCTTTGCCATCTTTTCAACCTCGTCCTTGCTCAGGCCCGAGCTGGAGGTGATGGTGATGCGGGTGTCCTTGCCCGTGGCGTTGTCCTTCGCCGTCACGTTCAGAATGCCGTTGGCGTCGATGTCGAAAGTGACCTCGATCTGCGGCACGCCGCGCGGCGCCGGAGGAATGCCCGCCAGCTTGAACTTGCCCAGCGTGCGGTTCTGTCCCGCCATGGGGCGCTCGCCCTGCAGCACATGGACTTCAACCTCGGTCTGCGAGTCGGCGGCCGTCGAGAAGGTCTCCGTCTTCTTGGTCGGGATGGTCGTATTGCGCGGAATCATGGGCGTGGCCACGCCGCCCAGTGTCTCAATCGACAGGGTCAGCGGTGTCACGTCAAGCAGCAGCAGGTCTTTCACCTCGCCCGCCAGCACGCCCGCCTGCACGGCCGCGCCTACGGCGACCACTTCGTCGGGGTTTACGCCGCGATGGGGTTCCTTGCCGAAGAGCTGCTTGACCATCTCCTGAATCTTGGGCATGCGCGTCTGGCCGCCCACCAGCACCACCTCGTCGATGTCGCTGGTTTTTACCCCGGCATCGGTCAGGGCTTTGCGGCAGGGATCAAGGGAGCGCTCCAGCAGGTCGGCCACCATCTGCTCCAGCTTGGCGCGGGTCAGCTTGCGAACCAGGTGCTTCGGGCCGCTTGCGTCCGCAGTAATAAAGGGCAGGTTGATCTCCGTCTCCACGGTGGTCGAGAGCTCGATCTTGGCCTTCTCCGCGGCGTCCTTTAGGCGCTGCAGGGCCATCTCGTTGCCCTTCGACGCGAGATCCAGCCCATGCTCCTGCTTGAACTCGGTGATGAGCCAGTCCACGATGCGCTGGTCGAGGTTGTCGCCGCCCAGGTGCGTGTCGCCGTTGGTGGACTTGACCTCGATGACGCCTTCGCCAACCTCAAGGATGGAGATATCGAAGGTGCCGCCGCCGAAGTCGTAGACGGCGATGGTCTCATCTTTCTTCTTGTCGAGGCCGTAGGCCAGCGCGGCCGCCGTGGGCTCGTTCACAATGCGCTTCACGTCGAGGCCGGCAATCCTGCCTGCGTCCTTGGTGGCCTGGCGCTGCGCGTCGTTGAAGTAGGCGGGCACGGTGATGACGGCTTCCGTGACCGTCTCGCCCAGATAGGCCTCGGCAGACTTCTTCAGCTTCTGCAGGATCATGGCCGACACTTCGGGCGGCGTGTACTCCTTGCCCTGCGCCACCACGGCCACATGATCGCCCTGCTGGACGACCTTGTAGGGGACCATCTTCATCTCGTCGTTGACTTCGTTGTATCGGCGGCCCATGAAGCGCTTGATCGAGAAGATGGTGTTCTCAGGGTTGGTGATCGCCTGGCGCTTGGCCACCTGGCCCACGAGGCGCTCGCCGCTCTTGGAAAAGCCGACGATGGAGGGCGTTGTGCGCGCACCCTCTTCATTTGCAATCACTTTGGGCTCACCGCCCTCGAGAACGGCCACACACGAGTTTGTGGTGCCAAGGTCAATTCCAATGATTTTTGCCATGATGAGGCTCCTGCCTGCATGTGAAAATACTGACAAGAATAGGATGCATGATTGAGTGACTTAGTGTCAACTTTTCTTGATTTACTTTTTGTCACTAGTGGGGAGTGACTTGTATGCTCTGGATGCGGGATTTTGAGTCAGGTCTACGCCTGGTTCAAACGGAGGAATGCCCAGTTGAGGGCGGCTGCAAATGACACCCAGAGCCAGTAAGGGACCATCCACAAGGCTGCACGAGCGGAGATTCGGCTGAACGCGAGAGTGGTTGCGCCGATGAAGAGCCAGAGAACCAGAATCTCGACCAGTGCCTGGGCTATGGCGTGCTCGCGAAAGAAAATAATGGACCAAAGGAAGTTTAAGCCTAGCTGTATGAGAAAGATACAAAGAGCCCACTTGCGCTGTTCGGATACAGGGGATTGGCTGACCTGCCAGGCGGCAACCGCCATCATCGTATAGAGCGCGGTCCACACCGGAGCAAAAACCCAGTTGGGTGGCGCGAAGGAAGGTGCGGTGAGGGTGTGATACCAGGTATGGACCTGGCTGACGGTGAAGGCGCTGCTCAGAGCCCCAACTCCGAGGCAGAGGATCATCCAGCCCAGCAGTCCCATCCAGCGCTTCATGTCTTCTCCTTGCAGAACCTACCTCACAGAGTGTGGAGCTGACCTTCGATCTTCAATAGGCTGGCCAGATTCCGCTTGGACCATATTCCTGGACGCCCGCGGCGGTTGGCAATAGCCTGGGTTGGCTTGGCCGGTCACACGTTTGGGGTAATCCTGTAAGCTCAATTGTTCCGGCAGAGATGGCGACAACGCATGCACCAGCACGCTACCCACTCACTCAGGGAGTGAATCCCTGGCTGGTAACAGTGTCTGTGATGCTGCCGACGTTCATGGAGGTGCTGGATACGGCCATCGCTTCGGTGGCGCTGCCGTACATCGCAGGCTCGCTTTCGGCGTCGAATTCTGAGGCTACGTGGGTGCTGACCAGCTACCTGGTTGCCAATGCCGTGATTTTACCCGCCTCGAACTGGTTTGCCCGGCGCTTTGGGCGCAAGCGGTTCCTGCTTTCCTGCGTGGTGCTGTTTACTATCGCCTCATTCTTCTGTGGGGCTGCACCCACGCTCGGGGTGATTCTGCTCGCCCGCATTGTGCAGGGCGCGGGCGGAGGGGCGCTGCAACCGCTCTCGCAATCGATTCTGCTGGAGAGTTTTCCGCCGGAGCAGCGGTCCATGTCGATGGCTGCCTACGGCCTTGGCATTGTGGTGGCTCCCGTGCTGGGGCCTACGCTGGGCGGCTGGCTTACGGACACATTCAGCTGGAGATATGCGTTCTACATCAACATTCCGGTCGGCATTCTGGCCGTCATCCTCATCAGTCGCTTCGTCCATGATCCGCCGTACATCAAGCATGCGAAAGTAGGTGCCTTTGACAACATCGGTTTTGGCCTGCTGATTGTGTGGACCGGCTGCCTGCAGGTGGTGCTGGACAAGGGGCAGGAAGACGACTGGTTTGGCGCGCTCTGGGTGCGTTTGGCTGTGATGGCGCTGGTGCTTGCTCTGGTGGGGTGGATCTGGCGCTCGTGGACCAATCCCAAGGGGCTCGTTGACCTGCATGTGCTCAAAGACCGCAACTTCAGGACCGGCTGCTTTCTGATCGCCCTGCTGGGCATGTGCATCTATATCACCATTGCGATCCTGCCCCTCTATTACCAGGAGATCCTTGGCTACACGGCCTTCACGGCTGGGCTGGTGGTGGGGCCGCGCGGAATCGGATCGTTCATTGGTTCGCCGGTTGTTGGGATGCTCGGCTCAAGGGTGGACAATCGGAAGCTTCTCAGCGCTGGGTTTATCGGCTTCGGCGTCTGCTCGCTGATCTTCGGAACGGTGAACCTGGAGATTGGACCGTTCACGCTCCTATTGCCGATACTGCTGACAGGATTCGCGTTAAGCTTTGTCTTTGTGCCACTGGCGACCATGACGACCTCGACGATTCCGCGGGAGGAGATGGGAAATGCCACAGGGCTGTTCAATATGCTGCGCAACATTGGCGGGTCGGTAGGGATTGCGATGGCGACCACGGCGCTCATTCGGAGGGCCGACCTGCACCAGACCTATTTGAGCGCCCACCTCACGCCGAGCGATCCGGAGTTGCAACAAAAAGCTGCAATGAGCGCGGCCTACCTGAGTCATTACCTGGGCCGGGCGCAGGCGCGGCCTGGCTCCCTGGGCATCTTCTATCGGCTGATGGGGCAGCAGGCGGCGCTGCTGGCCTATGTCGATGTCTTTCGCTGGACGGCGCTGCTGGCATTCTTCTGCGCGGCTGCGGTGTGGCTCTTCAGGAAGCCTTCCAGACACGCTGCCCCGCCACCTGGGGCTCATTAAGTGCTGCGGGGAAGCTGGAGCCGATGGACAACGGCGCGGATGAAGCCTGGAAGCGGGATCCGGAATCTAAGTACTCAAAGGCCTGAATTTCTGGGAATTGCTATGCTGGGGCTGGGACCTGCCGCGCGCGACTCTGGTCAGTATGAACAAAGCGCAAAGAGAGCTGACTGATAGTGGCCTGCAATGACCTGGGCCTGGAGCCGGAAGTTCCCAGGGTTCGAGCCGATGAACGTTCAGGGGACGGAATTCCGGATCTGCCATTCGGGATGTCCTGTCTTAACCTGATGGGGAATTGAGAAGAAGAATGCCCACCACACAGAACAAGGACTACTATGCGACGCTCGGCGTGAAGAAATCCGCCACACCCGAGGAGATTCGTAAGGCCTTTCGCAAGCTGGCTCGGAAGTACCACCCGGACGTGAATCCGGGCGATAAGCGCGCGGAAGAAAAGTTCAAGGAGATCTCCGAGGCCAACGATGTGCTGAGCGATGTGAAGAAGCGCAAGGTGTACGACCAGCTCGGCTTCTACTCGGATCAGATTGATCCGGCGCAGGCCGAGGCCTATGCGCGGCAGCAGGGCGCGGGGGGTGGGGGCCCTGTGGATTTTGGGGGATTCGATTTTTCCGGGTTCAGCGGTGGAGCGGGAGCACAATCCGGCACTTCTGGGTGGGGCGGCTTCAAGGACATTTTTTCCGGGATTTTCTCGGGAGCGCAACAGACGCAGCGTCCGCGCGGCCCGCAGGCCGGGACGGATCTGGAGTATCAGGCGACCGTAGATTTCTGGACTGCGATTCGCGGGGGACAGGCGCGGATGCAGATTCACAGGCAGGAGACGTGTCCCACCTGCCATGGACAGGCTCAGACCGGAGGACCGATGCCATGCCCGGAGTGCAACGGCAGCGGACAGGTGACACAGATGGGCGGGCGGATGAAGTTCAACATTCCGTGCCCGCGATGTAACGGTACCGGACGGACGGCCAACACCTGCGGCACGTGCCACGGCGAGGGCACGGTGAGCCGAACGGAGACTGTGGAGTTTCGGATCAAGCCCGGTACACGCGATGGCCAGCGCATCCGGCTGCAGGGGAAGGGCAATGCGGGAGTGCACGGGGGCGCGCAGGGTGATCTATTTGTCATCGTGCGCACGGGCACACATCCAGTCTTCAGCCGCATGGGCGACGATATTCACCTCACGGTGCCGGTGACGGTGCCAGAAGCCAGCCTTGGCGCCAAGGTGGATGTGCCGACCATCGATGGACGTGCGCAGTTGAAGATCCCGCCGGGCACCCAGAGTGGGCAGAAGTTGCGCATGCGGGAACGTGGCGTAGAAAGTGCGTCCCATCCCGGCCAGCGCGGCGACCAGATTGTGACTGTCGAGGTGGTGGTGCCGCATTTGCAGGATGAGCGCAGCCGGGAGATTATGCGCGAGCTGGCAAAGCTGAACAACCAGGATCCGCGCGTACAGCTGTTTGACAAAATGTGAAGGATTTCTTCCCGGCATAGACTAAGCTGGTGCGAAGGAATGATGGCCGCGAAACGCAAATCCAAGGGCGCGTACATGATTTCGGCGGTGGCCGAGATGTACGAGATTCACCCGCAGACGCTGCGCCTGTATGAGCGAGAGGGGCTTCTCAAGCCCTCGCGCACGGAAGGGAACACGCGGCTGTATACCGACGAGGATCTGGAGCGGCTGGAGTTCATCCTGAACCTGGCGCGCGATCTGGGCGTAAACATTGCAGGCATTGCCATCATTCTGCAGATGCGCGAGCGGATGGAAGAGATGAACCGGCAGATGCAGAGCTTTGTTGAATATGTGCGCTCCGAGATGCTTTCGCGCTTCCAGCAGGCCACGCCTGCGCCGCAAGGCGCGATTGTGCCCTTGCGCAAGCCACCGGTTGTGAGGCCGGCGGGCGGCAGGAAGCAGTAGACGCAGGAGATCCCCATCCATTTCGCCAGCATTTTTGTCCTTGTCGTGGTCTTTGTCGCTACCCTGGTGCGTTCGACATTCGGGTTTGGCGAGGCGCTGATTGCCGTTCCCTTGCTGGCGTTCCTGATTCCGCTGCAGGTGGCCGCGCCGCTCGCTGTGTTGGTGTCCATCACGATTGCCGCGGTAGTGGTCGCGCAGGATTGGCGCCAGATTCACCTGAGCAGTGCGGGCGGTTTGCTCGTAGCCACCCTCTTTGGACTGCCGCTCGGTCTCTTTCTTCTGACCCGCGTGCCAGAAGTACTGATTAAGGCGGGATTGGGAGGCTTCATCCTTCTTTTTTCGGTATTCAGCCTCGTCGGGAGCGTGCGGCTGCAACTGCAGGATGACGCCAAGTTTTGGCTGCTGGGCTGCGGGTTTTGTGCCGGAGTGCTTGGCGGCGCGTATGGCATGAACGGACCACCACTGGTGGTCTACGGCTCCCTGCAGGGGTGGACAGCGCAGCGCTTCCGGGCGACTTTGCAGGCCTACTTCCTGCCGGCGAGCCTGTTGGGAATGTGTGGTTACCTGAGAATTGGATTATGGACACCAGTTGTCACAAGGGATTACCTGCTCTGTCTGCCCGTGTTGATTCCGGCTGTTCTTCTCGGGCGAACGATCAACCAGAGGCTTTCCGCCGAGATATTTCGCCGCTTTGTATATTTCGGGCTGGCGGTGATCGGGGTGGCTTTGGTGGTCCAGTCGTTCGTCCACCTTCATTGAGTACGTTCCGGTTCCGGCAGACACGGGTATCCTGAAGGCTGAATGATGTACGCTCTGCTTGCTTTGGCCCTCTTTGGCCTGCTGACCTCTTCGGTTTTTGCGGGCATGACGCTGTGGGCCGTGCCGCGCTATCTGCGCGAGCGTAGGTTGGAACTGAGGCAACTCGTTGAGCGGCCGGGCTTCACGCCGCCTCTCTCTTTGCTCAAGCCGCTGCACGGAGCAGAACCCGGCCTTGAGTCCTATCTGGACAGCTTCTTTCAGCAGGACTATCCAGCCTACGAGATTCTCTTTTGTGCGCGCTCGGCAGAGGACGCAGGTCTTGCCATTGCGCGCCGCGTAGCTGCGCGCCATCCGCAGATCCCGGTGCAGTTTCTATCCACGGGAGGACAGCCGGACTACATCAACGACAAAGCCATCTCCATGGAGAAGATGGAAGCCGCAGCCACGCACGACCTTCTGGTCATCAGCGACAGCGATGTGCGCGTGACGCCGGACTACCTGCGGGCGGTTGCGATGCCATTTGCCGACGAGCGTGTGGGCGGGCTGACTTGCCCCTATCGGGGCGTGGCCGCGGAAGGCGGACTGTGGGCGCGGCTGGAGGCTGTCGGCATGTCAGTCGAGATGACCGCAGGCGTGCTAGTGGCGCGGATGATGGAAGGCATGCAGTTTACGCTTGGGCCGACCATGGCTTTTCGCCGAGCGACGATTCGCGCCATGGGCGGCTTCAAAGTCACGGCGGATTATTGCGCCGATGATTTCGTTCTTGGATACGAGACGCATCGACTTGGGCAGACAGTAGTCTTGAGCCACCACGCAATTGATCACATGGTCATCAACTCAACTCTGGTGGCGTCCCTCAAACATCAGGTGCGCTGGATGAAGTCGACTCGCTTCTCGCGCCCTAAGGGACACTTTGGAACTGCGCTCACGTTCAGCATGCCTTTTGGGCTTCTAGGGCTTGCCGTTGCGTGCGCGATGGGGCATGTGGGCTGGGGCGTGGCTATGTTTGCCTGGAGCGTCGCCACCCGGTTGGCGCTTTCCGTGACGGTTGGGCGGCTTGTGGTGGAAGACGCAAGCTGGTTCGGGCTGCTGGTGCTCTATCCTCTCCGCGACCTGATGGGTTTTTGTTTCTGGGCGGCCAGTTATGGTTCGAGTCGAATCCTGTGGCGCGGGCGCGTCTTCGAGCTGCTGCCGGGCGGACGCATGCGGGCTGCATAGCAAGCCCATGGCGCAATCTAGCGCTTCTCCAATGGCCGATCCGTCCAGAGTGCCTTGTCTGCGATGGACTGCACGGGATAGAGACGCCCAGCCAGCAACTGCTCGACTTTGCTCTGATTCGTATCCTGTGCAAAGAGCCATTTGCGTTCGCCCGTGCCCCACATCTTTGAGAGCTGGTCTTCACTGAGGAAGATGTGCGGTGCGTCCGGATAGCAGGATCCCCACAGCAGAGAAGAGCCTGCGCCATGCGGGGAGCAGGGTTCCAGGACCACAAAGGCGGGCTTGCGGAAGAATTCGTGTGTGTAAAACACCACCGAGGAAGCATCCGATTGGTCTCCAAAAATGATGAAGGAGTCGGAAGAAGAACCTGCGCGCACGATGGTGTCTGCCATTTCGCTGGAGCTGAGCATCGGCTCGAAGCGTGCGAAGGCGATGTGAGCGGCCACAAGGAAAAGCGCCGAGGTGAGTGCAACGCTGACTGTTGCTGCGACGTGTCTGCGCCGGACTCTCAAAAGCCATCCCACGGCAGGGCCGATGAGGAGTGTAATCGCCGCCAGGATTGCGGGCAGGCGCAGCGCTGCGAACGACGGACCGGTGAGGTCGAAGAAATGCGACATCGAGAGCGTGTAGCCGCCCACGTCGCGATGAGCCAGCAGCGTTCCGATGTCCGGCACAAAAGGCAGCTGACGCGACTGCCACAGACCCCATCCCAGCGCCGCCGCGGAAAGAACGCCGGCAACCGCAAAGATGGCATGTGCTGCAGTAAGCCACGTAGTCGAGACCGAGGACGACGATCCTGAAGCGGCTGAGTGTTCGTCACTTTCTTCGGTTACGGCGATTACCCCTGCCATGAGGATGAGCAGTGGCGGCCATGCGGGAAAGGTGTAGTACTCCTGGTTGGTCGAGATCGAGAAGAAGAGCAGCGTAAACGCGGAGAACAATCCGAGGAGCCAGGCCGTGCGCACGCGGAACTTGAGACGGAAAACGTATGCAACCACGTCCTCGCGCGCTGCATGGTCCAGGTAAAAGTCCACCGTCTGGCCGGCATCGCGGTGGAGATGTTGCAGCCAGGATTTTCGGGTCTTCCACGCAACGAGAAGCATCGCTGGAAGAAAAAGGCTCCACGGGAAGAGCCACACGAGATGCAGCAGCCAGTAAGCGACAAACGGCAGCCGGTTGTAGTCATGCGGAAAGCGCTGGCCGAGGAAGCGCAGCACGTGCTCGTTGATGAAGTAGAAGTACCAGAAGCCGTGAACATTGCCCGGTGTGGGATGGTTGCCCACAGGGTGTCCCTGGTCGGGATTTGCCAGGCCCGCGAGGATGTGCCACGGAGCAGCGATGGCGAGATACAGCAGCAATCCACTCAGCGGCTTGAATTGGCCCAGACGCCGCCATTGTCCACTGAGAAGAAGGAGAGGAATGACTGCTCCCAGGAAGAACACCGGCGCAATCAGCCCCTTGGTCAGTGTGGCTAGCGCGAGTGCGGCCCACATTCCGTAAAAGCGAATGGGCCGCTTCGACTCCATGCCGGTCAGGAAGCAATAGAGCGCAAAGAGGAACAGGAAGCTCAAAAGAGCTTCTGGAATTGCAAAGCGGGTAAAGAGGAATGGCCCGATCGATGTGAGAATGCCAAGAGCCGCATACAAACCTGCCCGCGCGCCCCAGGCCCGGCGGGCCCACAGCCACCCGATCCACGCACAACCGAGCAGAGCGAGCGCGTTCTGTAAGTGAGTGGCAAAGACGTTCTCACCAAAGATGCGATAGGACGCGGCGGCCAACCAATATGGCAGCGGAGGCTTTTCAAGGTACCGGATTCCATCGACCTTCAATGTGATCCAGTCACCGCTCTCCACCATGTGCTGGGCCGCCTGTGCATGGCTCGCGTCGACGTCGTCCAGCAGCGGAGGCGTGAACAGCGACGCGAACTGCACGGATGCAAAAATTGCGAGCAGCAATGCCCACGCGCCAAACGTGGACAGCGCAGGTGCAGGTCGGGATGTCGTGGTTGATTCCGTCGTCATGGCAAGTCCAGTTGAAGAACTCCTGCTTCGAATCAGGCGCCCTACGCCAAGCAGTGATTGGGGAAGGTTAATCGCGATGAACCACCCAACCCGAGCACGGCGCTGGATGAATGCAGCGAACCGCTGTGCGCAGGCACGAGGCGGTTACGCTGGACCGCGGTTCTGCCTGTGACAACGCGCCGCCACTACTGGAAGCATAGCAGCAGATGAAGCGAGCAGTTGCAAACCGCCGGACAAGTGCGCACACATTCGACGGTGATGGATTGACGGAAACGAATCGGTCGGCAGGTGCACAATAAGAACGGCAGGTGAATGGCGAATGAATCTGGTCATCATGCCCGGTAGCGCACCAGAGCAAGCGGCGGACACCCGTTTGCAGAACAAGCAGATTCGAGCATGGTTGCAACTGCTGGGGGACTGTGCGGAGAAGCCAAGCCGCCGCAGGGTGCATGCCGTGCGCGTGGCGACCCTGAGGCTGCTGGCAATGGCGGAAGCATTGCTCGCTACCTTTACAGCCCAGTCCGATGAAGCAGCGGCGGTCCAACACTGGATCAAGCAAGCCACGCGGCTGCGCGGCGCGCTCAGCACGATTCGTGAAATTGACGTGTACCGTTCGCGGCTAGCGCATCTGCGGACCACCCTGGAAGAACCCAGCAGTGAATATATCCACATCGGACGCAGGCTGGCGCATCAGGTCGATCAATTAGATGATCATTTCAAGCAGCGCCGCAAGAAGGCAGAAAAGAAGCTTGTGGCGCAGATTGCCGCGCGTGCAATCCGACTGCGGAAACTGTCGGATGTGCTTGGAGATCAATTCGCTGCGAGCGCGCCAGAGTTTGGCGCATCGTCTCTGGCGTTGTGGATCGCCGGGTTGACGGCAGGGTATACAGAATTCACGGAAGAGAACCTGCACGCGTTTCGCAAGCGCATCCGGCAAATGCGCTACCTGATTGAGGCTTTCCATTCGTCTGATCGGATGGTCAGGCAGGTGGCCCGCATGTTGCGCAGCCTGCAAGTCGCTATCGGAACCTGGCATGATTGGGATGCACTGGCTGGCGAGGCGCGCAGGGCTTGCCACGACTTTGCCGGCAGGGATAGCCTGGCTGCACTTCTGGATGAACTCGCCAGGGAATCGCTGGCGAAGTCGCTCCATGCGTGTGCGCACATGATGGACAAGCTGGGGAAACTGCATACAGCCGAGAGTGCACCAGGCCAATCGGCAAGGAAGCTGCCCGTTCAGCGGCCGGCCGCGCCGCGCTCGATGGTAGTGCAGCGTCGCGCCTGAGCAATGCGGAAGCAATCGCGATCCGGCTTAATGGCCCACTTCACTCCGAACGCGGCTGAGCAGGTCTACTCCGCGTGAAGGATGACGTCGAAGAGCAGCAGGCTCACGGTGGTGAAGATGATGTCGTAGCCAACCAGCAGCTTGATCCAGAGCGTGGGATCACTTTCGCCGGTGAGGATGGCCGTGGTGGCCTGCACCATGGCTAAGAGCGCCGGAACGAAGATAGGAAACAGGATGAGTGGCAGCAGCAGCTCTCGGTTCCTGCTGCGAATGGAAAGCGCGGCGAAGAAGGTTCCATTCGCAACCAATGCCCAGGTGCCCAGCGGCAACACAACCGCAAGCTCCCATGCCTGGCCCTGAACGCTCAGGTTGTACATGACAAGAAAGACGGGCGCGAGCAACACCTGGACAATCGTGACAAACAGAAAGTTGGCGAGAACCTTGGCAAGATAGAGTTCTGCGCCGGGAGCAGGCGTCATGCGCTGCGCGTCGAGCACCTGGTGGCGAATTTCGCGCGCCCATGCCTGATTGAGCGCACTGACTGAAGCAAACATGGTTGCGACTGAGAGAACGCCACCCGCGATCTCGCGTGCAAAGGCGCCGCGCGGGTCAAATGCAAGGGAAAAGAGTACGACGACGAGCAGCGCAAAGAAGAGCATGGAGTTAATCGCTTCTTTCGACCGCCACTCAATGCGCAGATCTTTGATCAGGTGCGTCCACAGAGCGCTGGTGATCATGCGTGCGTCTCCGTACCGGCCTTGACCAGATCAACAGTCTCGACGGTTTCGCCGAGCGCTGCCGCGGCTCGGAGATAGTCCTGGGGGGAAAGAATCAGTTGAGTGCCGCGCGTCCCGGCGGAGACACTGATCACGTCAAAGAGGATGACCGTTTCATCGACAAACACGGGGTATGCCTTTTTTGCCCCGAAGATGGTGACGCCGCCGCGGATATAGCCGGTGAGCGGTTGGACGTCTTTCAGCGGAGCCATCTCTGCCCGGCGCATTCCTGCCGCTCGCGCGAGTTTCTTGAAGTCCAGTTCGGCATTTCCAGGAATGACGGCAAACGCGAATGATCCCGGTCCGCCCGTCGTCAGCAGCGTCTTGAAGACCTGCTCGGCAGGAATACCGATCTTGCGTGCAACCGTGGTCGCAGCAAGGTCCTCCGGATCGACCTCATACTCGCGCGACTCAAAGGAGATGCCGAGACTCTCTAGGAAGCGTGCGCCGTTGGTCTTCATTGCATCGGGCTCCCCGGCTCAAACGAGGCAACACGGCCAGCGTGCAAGGTCAGCACCCAGTCTGCGATGGGGGCAGCCAGTTCACGCTGATGGGTGGTGAGCACAATGGTGCGATCGGCCCGGCGGAAGCCAGCCAGCATGGATACCATCTGGCGCGCGGATTCGATGTCCATGTTGGAGAAGGGCTCATCCAGCAGCAGGAGCTCCGGCACGGGCATCAGAACGCGGGCAAGGGACGCGCGCTGCCGCATCCCCTGCGAATACTGGCCGAGCGGGCGGTTGAGATCGGGATCGAGGCCAACTTGTTTGAGCGCCTCCTCCGGGCTAAGGCAATGCCTCCCTGGGTAGAGGCTGGCAAAGTAGCGCAGGTTCTCCTGGCCTGTCAGTTCGTCATACAACATGGGCGCGTGGCTCATGTAGGCGATCCGTTCGCGCATTTGTTGCGGCTCGAAGTCGCCAAAGACCTTTACGGAGCCGTGGGTGGGGCGAAGCAGTCCGGCCAGAATGCGCAGCAGGGTAGACTTGCCCGCACCGTTCTCGCCGAGTAGAACGTAGCATCGCCCTGGCGTGAGGTCGACCGAGATCTGGCGTAACGCGGCGAAGGAACCAAAGAGCTTGGAAACCTGTTCAACGCGCGCGCAGACGGCCTTGCCTGCTGTCGCCGGGGCTTGCGCTGTCATGCTGTCAGTTGGCCGAAGCCATATTTCCGGTCTGGGGTGCTGGCTGAGTTGCAGCGCGAGGATTGGTCTGTGTTGGGCCGGTCTGGCCGGGAGCATACTTGCTGGCGCATTTGGCCTGAAGTTCCGAGGCATGGAAAACGCCATCGCGTCCGTAGGTGCCCATCGCCAGCGCCTGTGCATCGTCCTTGAACGTGTCTGGCGGCGGCTCGGAGCCTTTGTAAATCACTTTGAGCAGTCGGCCCGAGGCTGCCTTGGGAGAATGGCTCTCAAACTCATTGAGCAGGAAGGACACGTGCGGCCCCTCCTGTTCGATGGAGCCTGGCTGAACGAACCCTTCCACGCGCAGGTTGCTCTTGTACGCCTTGTCGCCCATGCCGCCCAGTTCGGCGATGGTCACGTAGTAGCTCTTGCTGGAGCCGTAGCCGCTGTAAGCCAGCCAGCCGATGGTTCCGACGATGATGGCGACCGCAATGCCGATGCGCAGCGAGTTTTTTGAGTTTTTCATAGCCAATTCCAACGATACGAGCCGGTAGTGGCGGGGTCAACCACCCGGCGCATGATGCGTGATTTACATCACACCAACGGTACCCGGAGATCAGGACGTAATCTTGCCCCTTCGAATACGGATTTAGTGAATTGAATCAAGGGTTTGCGTCGCTCGATCCAACGCTTCTGTCAGTGCTGTGATCTGCTGCTGGGCCAGCGAGCGGATGTGAGCATCCAGGGCTTCATTGATTCCAGGAATCACGACGGCGGAATAGCCAGTGAACTCGCCCGGAGCGTAGATCAGGTGCTTGTACCAGGGTCGGTTGGGAAGGCCGGCCGGAGAAAGCAAGTCCGTCTCGACGGCGCGCAGCGAGAGGTCAAGAGCCTCAGGATTGTGAGGCGGCGCCAGCTGCAGGGAACGTGCTTTGGCTGCCGCCGCAGCGAAGCGATCGGCTGCTGACCGTACTGCGCGAAAATCGAGCGAATCGCCGTCAATCTGCGCTGCCTTTTGCTCCGCCGCATTCAGATAGGAGAGTACGGATCGGGCGTAGGCGGGATAGTCGTAAGGAAGCACGTCTGCATCGGCCATCCGGATTGCTTCCAGCCCGAGGACGCGGGCCATCTCCTGCAGATAGAGAAAGTGCGGATCCGCATTCATGACGAACCAGGCGTAGTCGTCGAAGGCGGAGTGGTAGACGCCGTAGTCACCCCCAGAGCCAACATCGGTGGACGGCACGCCGGCATGTTGAAGGAACGGTGTGAAGTCCGAGCCTGAGCCGAGATCCGCCACCTGCACTTCGACACCTTCTTCAGGAGGCGCATTGGAGGCGCGATGCTCGTCCCCGCCCGTTTGCTTCTGACGCCATTGCTGGTAGACCGTACCGATCACAGGGCTCGGGACGGATTGAGTGACCTGTCGGACAAAATCCTTCAGCGAGGGGACAGCAGCCGCCGTAAAGTTGGGACCAGCTACGCCAACGTCCGTGTTGAAGTAAGCAACGGCGTTGCTCATTTCCTGTGCATGCTGCTCCACCCACTCGGTCGAGCCAATCAGTCCTTCCTCTTCGGCATCCCAACTGCAGAAGACGAGCGTGCGGCGGGGATGCCAGCCTTCCTTGAGCAGGGCTCCAATGCCGTGAATGGCTTCCAGCATGGCTGCCGTACCACTGCTGGGGTCAACGGCGCCATAGACCCAGGCATCCCGGTGATTGCCGACGATGACCTGCTCATTGGCAAGGTCGGTTCCAGGAATCGTACCGATGACATCCCAGATGGTGCGCCGCTGGTAATCCTGCTGGGAGACAAGATGGGCACGAACGCCGCCGGGCCCAAGGTGGTAGCGGAACGGTAGCGCCCCCTGCCAGCCTTCGGGAACACCGGGGCCCTTCATCGCTTTCAAAATCGGCGCCGCATCGTGATAGCTGATTGGAATGGAGAGGATGTGGGGCTGATTGCCATCCGGTGAGATGCGCGACGAGTCCGGTAGATCTGGCGTAGAGGCTACACCCGGTGTCTCCGGATCACCGGGATACTTGAACAGGTACTGCACAGACCCACGCTGCACGCCGGTCTCTGGCCGCCATGGGCCTTGCGGGTACGCATCGCCTTTGTAGTAGCCATCATCGTGCGGGTCGGAATAGATGAGGACGCCCGAAGCTCCGTGCAGCTCTGCAAGATAAACCTTCACGCCGCGGAAGTTCATGCCGTAGCGGACGATGACAATCTTTCTATGAACGTCGATATGGTGCTCTTCCAGTTCCTTGAAGTCTTCAGGGCGGCCGTAGTTGGCATAAACGACGTCGCCGACAACGTCACCTGATCCGGAAGAGCCGTTGAAAGGCATCACAACACGTGGATTGTCCTGAAAGGGATCGCCCTCCACATGTTCGCGGGTGGGACCCGTCATCAGTAATTTGCCGGCTGAATCGTACGCCTGGACGCGGACGACTTTGGGCCAGTTGAGCAGCACGCGATAGGGCACAATCTGGGTCTGTAGCCCGGCTGCGCGAAACTGTTCCGCAACGTAGTCGGTAGTACGGCGGTCTTCAGGTGTGGCGGCAAGGTGGGGCTCGGCCGTGAGTGTCTTCAACTCCTCACCGGCACGCTTTGCGCTGGGCACAGCGAGGAACTTTTCTTCGATGGAAGCTTGCTGAGAAAAACTCGTGTACCCGAAGGGTGTTGAGGAACTTTGAGCGGCTCCACGCGGCAAAGACGCGCCGCTGAGCGCAATGAGCAATGTGGAAAGCCACAACGACTTTCGCGTATCCATCTGGCAAATCTCCTAAGAACACTTCGAATACGGAGGCGATCTTTCCAGCCTGATTGCAAC
>JAGWML010000272.1 GCA_028873155.1 Acidobacteriota bacterium | reverse complement strand
CGCACTCGATCCAAACTCAATCTCGTCGGCGGTCAACACCGCAGCGTCGCCTGCGAGGATGACGGCCCGTTCCAGAACGTGCTCCAGCTCGCGCACGTTCCCCGGCCAGTCATGCGCCGTGAGCCGCGCCATCGCGGTGGCGTCGATGTGTTTGACGGGCTCCTCGCGGCCCATCTTTTCAAGGAAATGTTCGACCAACGCGGGAAGATCTTCGATATGCTCGGCGAGAGCCGGGGTGTGGACGAGAAAGACAGCGAGCCGGTAATAGAGATCGGCTCGAAAGCTTCCCTGCTGGGCATGCTGCGCCAGGGGCCGGTGGGTTGCGGCGATGATTCGCACATTTACCCGGACGGCCTCGTTGTCTCCCACCCGCTGCAACTCGCCGCATTCGACAAATCGCAGCAGTTTCGATTGCAAGGCCAGCGGCATCTCGCCAATCTCATCTAGAAGGAGCGTGCCCCCATCCGCTGCCTCGATTCGTCCCACCCTTCCCTGCACGGCTCCGGTAAAGGCGCCGCGGGTGTGGCCGAAGAGCTCGGCTTCAAGCAAAGCTTCAGGAATCGCCGCACAGTTGATGGCAATAAACGGCTTTCGGCTACGCGGCGAGAGCCGGTGCAGCGCCTGGGCCACCAACTCCTTGCCTGATCCGGTCGGCCCTACGATGAGAACCGGCGTGGAACGAGGAGCGACGAGGCGCACTCGGCGGCTGATCTCGAGCATCGCGGGGGCATCGCCCACAAGCTCCGGTAAACGGCTCGGGCCGAGAGCCATGGGCGCGGGTTGGGACGCAGATCTGGCAGCGGTCGAACTGGAGGCTGCGCCCGTGATCGCGGACTGCAACTCTTTCTGCTCTGCACGGGGCAGGGCGGCCGCGGAAAAGGAACGCGACGGGGAGTTCTCCCGCGGACATGCCGTATCGAGGGCTGCGTTCCAGGCCGCCGTATCGGTCTCCTGGCAACTGCGCAATGCGTAGAGTAGCTCGGCCCGGTGGCTGCTGCGGACCAGGCCGGCCGCCGTCCCGTCGGGGTGCAGCAGGTCCACTTCGGGATGCGCGCACAGAAAATCCTTCATAAACTCGCCGGTTTCGAGATCCGGAAGCCAGGTATCGACGATAAGGGCCTCAGGCAGCAACGCGTCGATATGACTCCAGGCCTCGGCTCCGCTGGACGCCTGACGTATCTGCCAACGCAATCCCGTGAGAATGGCGCTGATCCGCTCACGAAAACTGGTATCGGGACTGGCAACAACCGCGTTGCGGGGATGGACGCCGCGCGACCGCAGAGGGACCGGAAACGGGTTCGAGAGCGGAGGAGCGGACAAGCTGGACATGCAATCTCTCCTTCAGTGGTGCGTACTGCGTGATCCTGCGTTGCCTTACATCCGGCGTGGGCGCGGGCAAGACGGAGCCGCGTCGCCGGGCCCGGGCCGACTACGGAATTGCCGTTGCGGGCGACCCACTCCCCCGCCCCTGGATCAAATGAAAGGAGCTTGCGACGGGCTCGGAGGAACCTGCGTCGGCCGACACCATATAGCCTTTGCCGCGCACGGTCCGCAGCAGCGCTCCGGGCGCGGCATCGTGCAGTTTCCGGCGGAGATAATTGATATAGACGTCCACGATGTTGGTGGTCTGGACGGGTTCCATGTGCCAGACCGTGTCGAGCAACTCTTCGCGCGAGACGCAGCGGCCGCGTTGCAGCATCAGCTTCTCCAGCAGGCTGAACTCCTTGTTGGTCAGCTCGATCAGCCTGCCCTGCCGACGTGCGGTATGGTCGATCCGGTTCAGCTCGAGGTCTCCTGCGCGCAGCAGAAGACGAGCCTCGCGACGGCGGCGCAGCAGTGCCCGGCAGCGGGCTCGGAGTTCGTACAGGCTGAACGGCTTGAGCATCAGGTCGTCGGCTCCGGCGTCCAGACAGCGAATGCGCGCATCCATCCCGGTCCGGGCAGTCAGGACCAGGATGGGCAGATCCGGCTCACGGACGCGCGCCTCGGCCAGCACCTGTTCACCATCCAGAACCGGCAGGCCCAGATCCAGAATGGTGAGGTCGGGAAGCTGCTGCCGAAAGAGCGCCAGCGCCTGCTCCCCGTCCCTGGCCACGGCGACCTCGTGTCCATCGGCCTCAAGACCGCGCCTCAGAAAGTTTCCCAGGGCTGCGTCATCCTCTGCGATTAACAACCTCATACAAATCCCTCGATACGGACGATTGTGCAGCGGTCCTCATCCTGCTCTTCGGCAACCGGCTGACGGTTAAGCGTCTGCTAACCCGCGCCCACATCCACCTTGCTGCGGGGTGAAAAAGAACTCAAGGAAAACGGAGCGAAAATTCGGCGGGGGCTTCCGGGAATGGGATTGGCGGATTGCTGGTTTCAAAATGGAATCCGCTACAAACGGCACGCAAATGGGAAAAGAGCGCGCTGACTGTTGACCGTGCGACTACCTGCGGAGGATTTCTCTTCGAAATCTTCTCTTGCGGTTCGCTTTTTATTCGCTATAATGCGCCCATGGCTGTCACACGAAGGCAAAAAGAGGTTCTCGATTTCCTTGAGTCGTTTGTCGCACGCAATGGCTATTCCCCTTCTTTTGAGGAGATTGCGCGCGGCATGGGGCTGAAGAGCCTGGCCACTGTCCACAAGCACATCACCAACCTTGAGCGGAAGGGGATGCTGGACCGTGTCCATAACCGCAGCCGCTCAATCGATGTGCTGCCGCCAGGCGCGCGCTCGCGCACCAGCGACCGGCTTCCGCTCGCCGGACGCATTGCCGCAGGACTGCCCGTGGAGACGACCGAGGTGCCGGAGAGCATTTCCCTGCATGACGTAGTCGGCAACCGCGACGTATTTGCTCTCGAGGTGCGGGGCGACTCCATGCGCGACGAGCACATCATCAATGGCGATTATGTGCTGGTGGAGCGCACGCGCACCGCCCGACAGGGAGAGATCGTGGTGGCGCTGGTGCATGGCGCTGAAACCACCCTGAAGCGCTTTTATTCTGAAGGCCAGTTGGTCCGGCTGCAGCCCGCCAACGTTGAGATGGAGCCCATCTATGTCCCGGCCGCGCAGGTGGCGATCCAGGGCCGTGTGCTTGGCGTACTGCGCAAGTACCGCTAAGCCCCTGCCCCGAA
>JAGWML010000033.1 GCA_028873155.1 Acidobacteriota bacterium | reverse complement strand
GAAGTGGAATCCCGCCTCAGGACGATGCTCGAATCATGAAGTCATCCGTACAAACCGCAGTGATCGGCGTTACCGGTTACGCAGGGGCGGAGCTTGCTCGCCTGCTCCTCCGGCATCCGCGTCTCAAAGGAACTCCGCCTGTCTTTGCAGGCCGTCTTGATGAAAGGGATGCTGCGAACGGCGGAATTCCACTCGTCGAGATTCACCCTCAACTCGCCGACAACAACGGCGCCGGCTCGCTGCGCATGGAGTCATTCAGCTGGGACCTGCTTTCTGCACGGGGCGTCGATGTGCTCTTCCTTGCCACGCCGCATGAGCAGTCACGCAACTGGGCGCCCGAGGCCCTTGCCCGCGGCCTGCGCGTCATCGACCTCAGCGGAGCATGGAGGCTCACCAACCCCGCCCATCGCGCCGTGTACAAATTTGAAGATGCTGACCCCGCACTCGCAGACGCCACCCAGGCCCGCTCCGTCTACGGCATGCCGGAATTGCATCGCCAGGAGATCGTCAGCTCGCAACTCGTCGCCAACCCGGGTTGCTACGCAACTTCGGTCATCCTGCCTCTGCGGCCGCTCGTCGCTGCTGGCCTCGTCGATCTCGATGCGGGTATCGTCGCCGATGCAAAGAGCGGCGTCAGCGGAGCTGGCAAAGCGCCCACGCCCAAGACGCACTTTATGTATGCCGCTGACAACCTCTCGGCCTACGGGGTCTTCGGCCATCGGCACACCGGCGAGCTGCTCGAGCAGATTGGCCTCAGCGATGGCGAGATCGTTTTCACGCCGCACCTGCTGCCCATTCCGCGCGGCATTCTCTCCACCATCTACGTGCGCTTCCGCCACCCGCAAAGCCACGCAGGCATTCTGGAGACCTACAAGAAGTTCTTTACCGGCAGCCCGCTTGTTCGCATCTACGAATCCGGGCTCCCGCAAATTCAATACTCTGTCCGCACCTGTTACGCGGACATCGGCTTCCAGTTGTCGCCAGACGGCAAGCGCGCCGTTATCGTCAGCTGCCTGGATAATTTGCTCAAGGGCGCATCCTCACAAGCTGTACAGAATCTCAACCTCATGTGCGGCTGGGGGGAAGCAGAGGGACTCGAATGAAGTTTGTGGTCAAGCTTGGCGGTGCAGGATTGGAGGATCCAATCCTTCTCGACGGCTGCACGCGCGCCATCGCCGAACTGGTCCGCGACGGCAATCAGGTTGCTGTCGTCCACGGCGGCGGCGTGCAACTGACAAAGATGCTCAAGGCCCTCGGCAAGCAGAGCGAGTTCATCAATGGCCTGCGCGTCACCGATGCAGAAACTCGCGATGTTGCCCTGATGGTCTTCGCAGGCAAGGTCAATAAGAGCCTTGTCGCCGCCTTCGGTGCGCTCGGCCAGCCAGCTGTAGGTCTCTCCGGCGGAGACGGTCTGCTCTTTCGCGCACGCAAAAAGCGGACGGTACCCGATCTGGGTTTTGTCGGCGAGATCGCGAGCAGTGATCCGCGCTGGATCGAGGCCATCTGGCAGTTGAACGGAATTCCCGTCTTCTCGTCGATGGCGCTCGGCTTCGATGGTCAGTACTACAACGTGAACGCCGACGAAATGGCGGCGGCCTGCGCGGCAGCCTGCCGCGCCGATGCGCTCGTCTTCCTCACCGATGTCCCCGGAGTGAAGGGTGCAACAGGCGAGGTGCTGCGATGGCTCTCCATCGATCAGATTGCCGAGATGGCACGCTCCGCCGTTATCACTGGCGGCATGCTGCCCAAGCTCGCCGCCTGTCGCGAAGCGCTGCTCAACGGCGTCAAGCGCGTTCGTATTCTTCCTGCTGAAGCTGCCGGCTCGCTCCCCGACCTGTGCAGTTCTCGCATAGCCCATGGCACTGAAGTCATGGTGGCCTGAGGAGAAGGTCCCGTGTCCAGACTCGATACAATTCGCGCGGCAGAAGCAAAGCTTCTCGTGTCTACGTACGATCGCAATCCCATCCTCTTCGTCAATGGTGAGGGCGTCCACCTCATCGACGAAGGCGGCTTCCGCTACCTCGACTTGCTCAGCGGCATCGGCGTCAATGCGCTCGGCTACCGTCACCCTGCGATTGAGGAAGCTCTCGTCCGCCAGGGCCATGCGCTGATTCACACCTCGAACCTCTACTTCCATGAAGGCCAGGCGGAACTCGCCCTGCGCCTCACCGAGCGCTCCGGCCTGGCTCGGGCCTTCTTCGCCAACACCGGCACGGAAGCCTGGGAAGGTGCGATGAAATTTGCCCGCGCCCACGCCGCACTGCTGCGGAGCGAAGGCAAGCAGATCGGAACCAAATTCCTTGCGCTTGAGCACAGCTTCCACGGGCGCACCTTTGGCGCTGTCTCCACCACGCACAAGGCCAAGTATCGTGAGCCCTTCGCACCGGTCGTACCCGGCATCGACTTTGTGCGTTTCGATGATGTCTCCGACCTGCGTGCGAAATTCTCCAGCGAGGTCTGCGCCATTCTCGTCGAAGCCATTCAGGGCGAAGGCGGCATCCGTCTGCTCTCGCAGGAGTTTCTTGCCGAAGCCCGCAATCTGGCTGACTCCACCGGCGCTCTGCTCATTATCGATGAGATTCAGGCGGGTCTGGGCCGCACCGGCAAATGGTTTGCCTATCAGCCCTACGGCATACAGCCTGATATCACAACGGTGGCCAAGCCGCTTGCCGGCGGCATTCCGCTCGGCGCCGTCCTCTGCACAGAAGAGGTCGCACGCGCGATCCATCCTGGCATGCACGGCACTACTTTTGGTGGTGGCCCGCTCGCTTGTGCCGTTGCCATCGCTGTGATTGACACCATCGAAAAGGATCAGCTCCTCAACAACGCGACGCAGGTCGGCAACTACTTCATGGAGGGCTTGCGCACGCTTGCCAGTCGGCATGACTCGATTACGGAGGTGCGCGGCAAAGGCCTCATGCTCGCAGCCGAGCTCGACTCCGCCGATCTTGCGAAGAAGGTCGTAGCCGAAATGCTCAGGCGCCGCATCCTCATCAACTGCACCAGTGACACCGTGCTGCGCTTTCTGCCGCCCTACATCCTCACGCGCGCGCATGTCGACATCGCACTCAAAGCGCTCGACGAAATCCTGACTGAACACGCGGACGCAGCCCATACTGCAGCAGCCGCGGGAGGTTTACAACATGGCTAGTAAAGCTGTGGTCGATTCTAAATCCGCTGTCATCGACGTTCACAAGGACGCCGATATTCTCGCTGCCGCCACGCGGCTCGCCGGCGAAGATCTCTGTTCCATTGCCGACCTCTCCAGCGCCGAGGTGCGCGCCATCCTCAAGCTCGGTCACGACGTCAAACGCAACCCGCGCGAATATCGCAACGCGCTCGACGCCAAGCAGATGGTGCTGATGTTTGAGAAAGCCAGCCTGCGCACACGTCTTAGCTTCGAGACCGGCTTCAGCACGTTAGGTGGCAACGCCATATTCGTTGACCAGACCAACTCGCCCCTTGGCGAGCGCGAGTCCATCTCTGACGTTGCGCGCAATGTCGAGCGCTGGGTCGACGTCATCGTCCTTCGCACCTACGCGCACGACACCATCACTGAGATGGCCGCCAACTCGCGCGTGCCCGTCATCAATGCGCTATCTGATTTTGAACACCCATGTCAGGCCCTAGCAGACTTCATGACACTGCAGGAGCACTTCGGCACGGTCAATGGGCTCAACTTCACCTACGTCGGCGACGGCAACAACGTCTGCCACTCGCTGATGCTTACCGGTGCGCAACTCGGAGCCAACGTCACAGTAGCCACGCCGCGCGGCTACTCGCCCGACATCGAAATTGCCACCCTCGCCCGCGACATCGCGCAGGCCAACGGCTGCGAACTCCGCCTCTTGCAGGATCCGAACGCTGCCGCCGAAGGCGCGGACGCCATCTATACCGATGTCTGCGTCAGCATGGGCATGGAGCACGAATCCACCAAGCGCGCGCCGATCTTCCGTCCCTTTCAGGTCAATGAAGCGTTGATGACCAGGGCCGCGCCACACGCTGTCTTCATGCACTGCCTGCCCGCGCGCCGTAATGCTGAGGTCAGCGACGCGGTGCTCGACGGTCCGCAGTCCATCGTCTTCGACCAGGCTGAGAATCGCATGCACGCACAGAAGGCGCTTCTGCTCCTGCTCCTCGGCGGGTTATCCAACACACCGTCGTTCCAGGGTATTCCAGAAATCGTCTAGATCTGTAACGATGTCAGAGTTCCAGGTGCCGCTCATGGTCGAACGCAGTGCTTCCGCACAACGCGGAAGATAAGGAGAAATCGAAGTGAAGATGTGGTCCGGCCGGTTCCGTGAACCGCTCGACAAAGAGTTCGAACAGTGGCAGCGATCTATCGTTTTTGACTGGCGCCTTCTCGAAGAAGAGGTCGCCGCCAGCAAGGCACACGCCGCTGCGCTCGCAGACGCGCGCATCCTCACGTCTTCTGAGTTCACTCAAATCCTCGGCGCACTCGACGCCATCGCCGTGAATTACCGCTCGGACGACGGCAAAGCTGCTGTTCGCAACCACCCAACAGCCGAAGACATCCACCACTTCGTCGAGTTGTCACTTGTCGAACGCATTGGTTCCCTGGGCCTCAAGCTCCACACCGGCCGCAGCCGCAATGAGCAAATTGCGACAGACCTTCGCCTCTACATTCGGAAGCAGATCGGACTCACCACGGAATCGCTCGCTGCCTGGGCTGCAGCACTCATTCAACAGGCCCGCACGGCTGGCGATGCAGCCATGCCCAGCTACACACACCTCCAGCGTGCGGAGCCAGTCCTCGTCGCTCATTGGCTCCTCGCGTATGTGGAAATGATCCTGCGCGACACCGATCGCCTCGCCGACTGCGCGGATCGGCTCAACCGCTGCCCGCTCGGCTCCGGCGCAATCGCCGGCGCGACGCTCGCACTCGACCGCACCATCGCCGCACGCGATCTGCACTTCGATACACCCACCGCGAACTCCATGGACGCTACCAGCGACCGCGACTTTGTCCTCGAGTTTCTGCATTCCCTGACCTTCGTCGGCCTGCATCTCAGTCGCTTTGCTGAGGAAATCACGCTCTTTGCAACAGCCGAGTTCAACTTCGTTCACCTTCCAGAGGCCTTCTCCACCGGCTCCAGCGCCATGCCGCAAAAGAAGAACCCCGACCTCACCGAGCTCGTCCGCGCCAAAGTCGGACGCATCAACGCCGCCGCGCAGGCTGTCACGCTGCAATTGAAGGGTCTGCCGCTCGCCTACAATAAGGACATGCAGGAAACGCAGGAGCCTGCCTTCCAGGTGGAATTCGTGCCGCAGATGATTGCGCTCGTCGCCCGCTTCACCGCAGCGCTCCGCTTCAACACCGCACAGATGCACGCCGCAGCGCAGTCCGGTTATCTCAACGCCATGGCTGCGGCCACCTATCTTGTGCACAAGGGCGTTCCCTTCCGCACCGCGCACGAAAAGATCGGGAAGGCCGTTCGCTACGCTCTCGAAAAGGGCGTTGAACTGAATGCGCTCACGCTCGATGACCTGCGCCAGTTCGGCGAAGAGTTCGGCGAGGATTTCTTCCCTGCTGTCTCGCTGGACGCCACCATCGATTGCCACGACGTCATCGGTGGCACCGCGCGTCATCGCGTGCATCACGCCCTTGAACAAGCCGCAGAACGCGTCGCATCTCTTACGCGGGAGGCCGCTCATGCAGGTGCGTAAAGCGCGTCTCCAGGACGCCTCTAACGTCTACGACATCGTCAACTCGCTCTCCGGCGATGGCACGCTGCTCAAGCGCTCCTTCCCGGAGATCTGCGAAAACATACGCGACTTCACCGTTGCCGAATCGGACGCCGGTGTCTTCCTGGGTTGCGGCGCTCTGCACTTTTATGGGCCGCACCTCTGCGAAGTCCGCTCCATTGTCGTCAAGCCCGAAGCCAAGGGCCAGGGTGCAGGCGGTCGCATCCTTGGTGCACTCATTGACGAGGCAGACGAGCACGGCATCCAGTCTGTCTGTCTGTTCACGCGCATTCCAGATTTTTTCTTCAAGTTCGGCTTCCGTACCGTCGAAGACAAATCCGAACTGCCGGACAAGATCTTCAAAGACTGCCAGAGCTGCCCCCGTCTCCATCGCTGCGATGAAGTGGCGATGGTGCGTGGCCGCATTCCTCGCATCTCCATCCTCGGCCCCCGCCACGAAGCGCAGGAACTCGTCCGTATCACGGGCTAGCTTTCCGCACGCATCCGCGCAGCCGCCACCACCGCCTGCCCGTAGCTCAGCCCGCCATCTCCGGGGCTCACTCTTCTATGCGCGTGCACGCTGAATCCTGCGCGTTCCAGCCCTTCGCGCAAAAGCCGCGCCAGCCGTTTGTTGTGCAGGCAGCCGCCGCTCAGCGCCACCTGCGTGGTCCCCAATTGCTCACGCGCCACCACTGCTGCACGAACAAACCCTTCCGCTACACCGGCATGGAACCGTGCCGCAATCACCGGCTTCGGCACACCGCCGCGAAGGTCATTCACCGCGGCACGCCACAGCGCTCCAACGCGGAGCACGCGAGCGCTCTCCATACCCTGCAACTGCGGCACATACTCCGCAGGGCTGGCCACCTCTGGCTCATCCACCGCCACTCCCTCCAGCTCAATGGCTGCCTGCGCATCGTAGTCCACCACTCCGCGGCCCAGCACCAGCACGGCCGCCGCATCAAACAGCCGCCCGAGGCTCGAAGTCATCGGTGCATTGACGCCTCGCTGGATCATGCGCTCCAGCACACTCGCCTCGTGTTCTGAGACGCCAGCCAGCGCGGCCGCTTCTTCCATGCCAAGTCCCGCCGCGCGCAGATGCGCAAACGCCATCCGCCACGGCTGCTTCACCGCAGCATCGCCGCCCGCCATCGCCACATACTCCAGATGCGCAAAACGCTCGAACCCGTCATACTCGCAGATCAGCACTTCGCCGCCCCAGATGTGCCCATCCGTGCCGTAGCCCGTCCCATCCAGCGCCAGGCCAATCACCGCGCCCTTCGACTTGTGCTCTGCCATGCACGCCGCGATATGTGCATGATGGTGCTGCACACCAATAAGCCTTAGCCCGCGATCCTTCGCCCATCCTTGTGACCACGTTGTCGACAGATAGCCCGGGTGCAAATCGTGCGCCACGGCCTCCGGCTCAATCTCAAACGTGCGCATCCAGTGCGCCAGAGACTCCTCAAAGAACTCCAATCCCGTTAGATTTTCGAGATCTCCCAGATGCTGGCTTTGATACGCGAATCTCCCGCGTGTTAACGCAAACGCATTCTTTAGATGCCCGCCAACCGCGAGCAACTGTTGCGCATCGAACGGCAACTCAATCCCGAGAGGCACATATCCGCGCGCGCGCCGCACCACCTGGGGTGCGCCGTCCACCACCGCCATCACTGAATCATCGCAGCGCTGCAGAATCGCGCGATCGTGCATCACGAAAGCATCCGCAATCTCCCCCAGCCGCGACCGCGCCTCGTCGTTGTCCATCGCAATCGGCTCCTCGCTCAGGTTCGCAGACGTCATCACCAGAGCTCGCAGCTGCTCATCCCCCAGCAGCAGATGATGCAGCGGGGCATAGGCCAGAAAGACTCCCAGCCACGGCAGTCCCGGCGCCACAGACTCTGCAACGCCATTCCCGGCCCGCGCTCGCGCCAGTACGATCGGCCTCGCTGCGCTCGTCAGCAGCGCCTCCTCGTCCTGCGTCAACACGCAGATCTCGCGTGCCCGCTGCAGGTCGCGCACCATGATCGCCAGCGGTTTTCCGTAACGTCGCTTCCGCGCCCTTAACGTCTTCACTGCATCTTCGTCGCATGCATCTACGCTCAGGTGGAATCCGCCAATCCCCTTGATCGCCAACACGCCACCGACCGCCAACCGCCCCGCAGCCTCCACCACCGGGTCCGTACACGCAATCTCGCTTCCATCTGCTCGCGCCAGCCACACGCGCGGCCCGCACACCGCACACGCATTCGGCTGGGCATGAAATCTTCGGTTGCCGGGGTCGTCATACTCTGCCTGGCATACTGCGCACATCGTGAACGCCGCCATTGAAGTTTGCGGACGGTCATAGGGAATCTGCCGCGTGATCGTGAACCGTGGCCCACAGTTCGTGCAGTTCAGAAACGGATATCGATAGCGCCGGTCTTTCGGATCGAACAACTCTCTCAGGCAGTCCTCGCAGGTTGCCGTGTCTGCTGGAATCCCTGTGGCCACAGCCCCATGCACTTCGCTCGCGATAATCCGAAAGCCTGTCTCCCCTGTAGCGTCCAACTCATCCACAAACACATCGTCGATGCGCGCCATCGGCGGCAGCTCGCTCCGTAGCCGCAGAAGGAACCCTGCCACGCGGCCCGCTTCCCCCTCAAGTTCAATCGTCACGCCCTCCGTGTCGTTCCCAATCGAACCGCAAAGCGATTCTTCCGCCGCCAGTCGATACACAAAAGGACGAAACCCAACACCCTGCACTACACCGCGCACGCTGGCGCGCACACGTCGCCGTCCGCCGGGTCCTTTTGCTTCCGTGCTCATCGTCCTCTCACGCACTTGTCACGCATCGTCCACCAGCATAGCGTAGGAGATGCACCGCCTCCGCTTTCACTCCCTTCAGGAGGGCCTCCAGCCGATGCGTCTTGCTTCCGTCGCTGCATTCCTCTGCTGCGCATCGCTGCATCTCTCCGCCGCCGTGCCCCCCGGTGAAGCCGCCATCCTCCGCGGCATCGACTCCTCCGTCCAGGATCGCGTCACGCGCGTCCTCTCGTTCACAGACGTGGAACACTACTCCGTCTTCCGTGGCTCCGATCGCACTCATCCTGCGGCGCAAATGACTGTGCAAGTCACCTATCGCAAGGGCATCGGCAAAAGCTATCAGATCCTCGCGCAAAGCGGCTCCGCACTCATCCGCAAATTTGGCTTGATGCCTCTGCTCGAAAACGAGAAGACCATCAACCTGCCCGGCAACGTCGAGCGCTCCTGGTTCACCTCAGCCAACTATGAGATGCACCTGAAACCCGGCGGTCCGCAACCGCTCAACAGCCGCACCTGTTATGTCCTCTCCATCACCCCCAGGCGCGCAGCGCCCAACACCCTGCTTGGCACGCTCTGGGTCGACGCAACCACATTCGCCATCGCCCAGGTTGATGGATTCGCCTCGAAGAATCCCTCGATCTGGTCCGGCGCCACGCACATGATGCGCCAATATACCGACATCCAAGGCATCCCCATGGCCATTCACGCCCGCGCTGAGTCCACCAGCAACGTCTTTGGCCGCTCCGTTGTCATCATCGACTACGGCGATTACCAGTTGCAGCTTGCGCCTTCAGCATCGCGTCGCCTCCAATAACTCGACAGCCCCCGTTACCCTCCTCTGCTCTATACTGAGCGCGTGACATCTCTTCTCGGCGACTGGAAACTCGATGCCGCGCTCGGCTCCTGCCTCGTGCTCGGTCTGAGGCACGGCTTTGACTACGACCACCTCGCCGCCATCTCGGATATCACTGCCGTTCAGCGGAACTGGTGGAGCGGTTTGCGCCTGGGCATGACCTACGCCATCGGCCACGCCTGCACCGTCGCCGCCCTCGGCATCGCCGTTCTTCAGTTGCACATGGGCCTGCCTGAGGGTCTCGACCACTGGACTGAGCGACTCATTGGACTCACGCTCATCGTCCTCGGCATCGGCGTCGCCGCCGGCATACTGCGCAAAGATGTGCACGGCCATGCCCATGGCCGCATTGAAAGCCGTCTCGCCATTGCCATCAACGGCATCCTCTGGATCGCCTGGCGCGTACGCCGTCTTGGGAACCCAACAGCCGAGCGCCCCCAGCGTTTCCAGTGGATGTACAGCGGCAAGTCCGTCTTCCTCATCGGCGTGCTCCACGGCATCGGCGCAGAGACGCCCAGTCAGCTCGCGCTCTTCTTCCTCACCGCAAACCTCGGCGGAACTTCCCGCGGCATGCTCGGCCTCGCTGCCTTCGCCATCGGTCTCGTCGCCATGAACGCCCTCATGACCGCCTCCCTCGGTGGAGCGTTTAGCTCTGGCGCTCACCGTCCCCGGCTCTATCACGCCATCGCATGGACCGGCGCCATCTATAGTTGCGGCATTGGAGTCATCTTTCTCTTCGGCATCTCCAGCCGCCTGCCTGCACTCGGCTGAGAACCTTCTTCGCGTTGCGATATCGTTTTCTCGTGCTTCAATTTGTGTGCGCGGTTACGGTACTTCGTGACAGCAGTCACGAAGCGGCAGATTGTACAGATGTTACAAAACTTGTAGACACTTCGAGCAGCTGCACCGCACAATCGCTTTGAAGTCGAAGTCTCTTCTCAGGAGGAACCGTGCCCGTCTCCACGCCCCCACCCCTGCCAAGCGACGACAAGCGCTGGAAGATCGTCAACGGCACGATGCGCAAGAATGGCTTTGCCCGCCACGCGCTAATTGAAACCCTCCACACCGTCCAGTCATCCTTCGGCTATCTTGACGATGATGCCATTCGCTTTGTCGCACGCTCTCTCCGCGTTCCGCTCAGCCAGGCCTACGGCGTTGTCACGTTCTATCACTACTTCAGCCTGAAGCCGCCCGGCAGGCATACCCTCACCGTCTGCACGGGCACCGCATGCTACATCAAGGGCACCGATAAGCTGCTCGCCTCGGCCGAGAAGCACCTCGGCATCCCGCAGGGCCGCACCACGCAGGACGGCCAGATCAGCCTCATGACGGCGCGCTGCGTCGGCGCATGCGGTAGCGCTCCCGTTGTGCTCGCAGATGGCGAACTCCACGGCCAGATCACCCGAGAGCAGATGGTCGAACAACTGGAAAGGTGGGCGGTCGAATGAATCTCGAAGAGCTCGAACAGATTGCTGAATCCGTCCGCCAGGAGAACGCCCGCTTCGACTACGAAGTCAACGTCTGCATGGGCACTGGTTGCCTCAGCCGCCATTCAGACAAGCTCAAAGACGCTCTGACGGAGCAGATTGCCGCACAAGGCAAGAACGCTCTCGTTCGCCGCACCGGATGCATGGGTCTCTGCGCCGCCGGCCCGCTCGTTCTCGTCGATCCCGATGAGATCCTCTACCAACACGTTCGCTCTGATGATGCTGGCTCTGTTGCCACCAGCCTGGGCACTGCGCCTGTCGCCGAGCTGCAGTGCAATCTCCGCGATCACTTTGACCAGCAGGTCCACATCGTTCTTGAAAACTCCGGGCACATCGATCCCGAGCGCATCGACGATTACATCGCTCGCGATGGCTATCAGGCTCTGGTCAAGGCGCTCACTGAGATGACTCCCAGCGAGGTCATTCAGCAGATCGTTGAAAGCGGTCTCCGTGGTCGAGGTGGCGGCGGCTACCCCACGGGCCTCAAGTGGGGCACTGTCGCCAAGGCCTTCGGCGACACAAAATACGTTATCTGCAATGGCGACGAAGGTGATCCCGGCGCATTCATGGACCGCAGCGTGCTCGAAAGCGACCCGCAGCGCGTCCTCGAAGGCATGATTCTCGCCGCCTACGCCGTCGGGGCCAGTAAAGGCTTCTTCTACGTTCGCGCCGAGTATCCGCTGGCCGTCGCGCGTCTCTCCGCCTGCCTGCGCGATGCCCGCCGTCGCGGGCTGCTGGGCAACGGAATCTGCAACACGCCGTTCAATTTTGATGCCGAAATCCGGCTCGGCGCCGGCGCCTTCGTCTGCGGTGAAGAGACCGCGCTCATCGCATCCATTGAGGGCCGCCGCGGCACACCACGCCCGCGGCCTCCATATCCAGCTGTCAGCGGACTGTGGGGCAGGCCAACCCTCATCAACAACGTTGAGACCTTCGCCAACATTGCGCCCATCATCCGCAACGGCGGCAAGTGGTTCGCCTCCATCGGCTCTGAACGCAGCAAGGGAACCAAGGTCTTCGCCCTCACCGGAAAAATCAAAAATACCGGCCTTGTTGAAGTCCCCATGGGCATCAAGCTGCGCGAGATCATTGAGGTCATCGGCGGCGGCGTGCCCGACGGCCATACCTTCAAAGCGGTGCAGACCGGCGGCCCCTCCGGCGGCTGCATTCCGGCCGAGATGCTCGACATCGGCGTCAGTTACGACGCCCTGCTCAAGATCGGATCCATCATGGGCTCTGGCGGCATGATCGTGATGGATGACACCTCCTGCATGGTCAACGTCGCCCGCTTCTTCGTCGAGTTCTGCATGACCGAGTCCTGCGGCAAGTGCATCCCCTGCCGCGCGGGCACCGCGCAGATGTACAAGCTCCTCACCCGCATCTGCGATGGCTCCGCCACCATGGACGACCTCGATCTCCTCATCGATCTCTGCGACACAGTCAAGGAAACCAGCCTCTGCGGGCTCGGCCAGACCGCTCCCAACCCAGTGCTCAGCACCTTGAAATATTTCCGAAATGAGTACATCGATCACATCGTTCACAAGCGCTGCCCCGCCGGCGTTTGCTCTATCCAGTCCCCAGCGGAGGTGACCGCATGAGCCCAGGCGTCGACGTAAAAACTCTCGTCATCGATGGCAAGGATGTCACCGGCCGCTCCGGCCAGACCATCCTTGAAATCGCGCGCGAAAACGGCATCGACATCCCCACCCTTTGTCATCTCGACGGCCTCGGCGACGTCGGCGCCTGCCGCCTCTGTCTCGTCGAAATCAAGGGCAGCAACAAGCTCCAGCCGGCGTGCGTCACCACTGTCTTCGAAAGCATGGAGGTCAGCACGCAAAGCGACCGCCTGCTCAAGCATCGCCGCACCATCCTTGAACTGCTCTTCACCGAACGCAACCACATCTGCTCGGTCTGCGTCGCCAACGGCAATTGCGAACTGCAGTCCCTCGGCCAGTCGCAGGGCCTCACCCACGTTCGCCTGCCTTATCGCAACCCCGACCTCCATGTCGATGCCTCGCACGAGCGCTTCACCATCGACCACAACCGCTGCATCCTCTGTACCCGCTGCGTTCGCGTTTGCGCTGAGATTGAGGGTGCGCATGTATGGGACGTCATGGGCCGCGGAATCGACTCGATGATCATCTCTGATCTCAACGATCCGTGGGGAGAATCCAGTTGCACGCGCTGCGGCAAATGCGTCCAGGTCTGCCCCACGGGAGCCCTCTTTGACAAAAGCAAGGTCGGCGAAGCTCACCCCAAATACCCTGACTTCCTGCCCTACCTCAACCTCATGCGGGAGGCAAAATGAGCAAACTGACCCTTGCAACTGTATGGCTCGACGGATGCTCCGGCTGCCACATGTCTTTTCTCGATATGGACGAGCGACTGCTCGCCCTCGCTGAACTCGTCGATATCGTCTACAGCCCCATCGTGGACCGGAAAGATTTTCCCAACCACGTCGACATCGCGCTCGTAGAGGGCGCCGTAGCCTCCGTCGACGACGAAAAAAAGATCCGCAAAATCCGCGCGCACACCACAACACTCGTCGCCATGGGCGACTGCGCCGTCGCCGGCAATGTTCCCTCCATGCGGAACCCGATCGGCCCGCAAGCCATTCTCGACCGTGCCTATATCCAGAACGTCAGCACGCAGCCGCAGATTCCCTGTGTCGTTGTCCCGCGTCTGCTCCCCATCGTCCGGCCCATCCACGAGTTCGTCAAAGTCGACGTCTTTCTGCCCGGCTGCCCGCCTTCAGCGGACACCTTCCACACCGCGCTCACTGCCCTCGTCACCGGTGCCCCGCTGGACGTTCCAGCCCTCACACGCTTTGGAGCCTGAGCCATGAGCCAGACCATCACCATCGATCCCGTCACGCGCCTCGAAGGCCACGGCAAAGTCACCATCCATCTCGACGAGCAGGGCCAGGTCTCCGATGCGCACTTCCACGTCACCCAGGTGCGCGGCTTCGAGCGCTTTGCTGAGGGCCGTCCGTTCTACGAGATGCCCAGCCTCATGGCCCGCATCTGCGGCATCTGCCCGGTCTCGCACCTGATCGCATCGGCCAAGGCCTGCGAGGCCATCATGTCCATCCGCATTCCGCACACTGCGGCGCAGCTTCGCCGCATGCTGAATCTCGCGCAGATGGTCCAGTCGCACGCCCTCAGCTTCTTCCACCTCTCCTCGCCTGACCTGCTTCTTGGCCTTGACTCCGACCCAGCGCAGCGCCACATCTTCGGCGTAGCAGCTGCCCGGCCGGAGCTCGGCCGCGCCGGCATCGCCCTGCGCCGCTTCGGTCAGCACATCATTGAGCTGCTCGGCAACAAGCGCATCCACCCTGGCTGGGTCATCCCCGGCGGCGTCACAGAACCCCTCGCCGCCGCCAAGCGCGACGAAATCCTCGCCATGATTCCCGAGGCCTACTCGAACATCAAGATCGCGCTCAACTGGTACAAGCAGATCGCCGACTCGTTCCAGGCGGAAATCGAGGTCTTCGCCAACTTCCCGTCCCTTTTCATGGGCCTCATCAACGAGGATGAGTCCATCGAATTCACCGATGGCGCGCTCCGCATCATCGACGCAAAAGGAGCCATCATCGAGGACGGCATCACCGCAGCGCGCTTCACTGAGCTCATCGGAGAAGCCGTCGAACCCTACAGCTACACCAAGTTTGCCTACTACAAGCCCCTCGGCTATCCCCAGGGCAGCTACCGCGTAGGCCCGCTCGCCCGGCTCAACATCGCGCAAACCATGGGCACCCCTCTCGCCGACATCGAGCTCAAGCAGTTTAAGCTGATTGCGCTCGGCCCCGTGCACAGCAGCTTCCACTACCATCACGCCCGTCTCATCGACATTCTCTACGGCATCGAAAAGATCGAACAGATCCTCACCGACCCGCTCATTCTCGACAAGCACGTCCGCGCCACCGCCGGCGTCAATCGCCTTGAAGGCGCAGGCCAGGCCGAAGCTCCGCGCGGCACCCTGATGCACAACTACAAGGTCGATGAGAACGGCCTCATTACATGGGCCAACCTCGTTATCGCCACCGGCCAGAACAACAACGCAATGAACCGCGGCGTACTGCAGGCCGCGCGTCACTACATCAAGGACGGCAAATTCACAGAAGGGATCCTCAACCGTGTCGAGGCTGTTGTCCGCACCTTCGACCCCTGCCTCAGTTGCTCCTCGCACGCCTTCGGCCAGATGCCTCTCCACATTGCGCTCGTCTCACCTGCCGGTGAGGTCCTGGATACCGTCACCCGTTGACTCGCGCCATGCACTCCGATCCCATTCGCTGCCTCATCCTCGCCTGCGGCAACACGCTCCGTGAGGATGACGGCATCGGCCCACACCTAGCGCAATGGGCCGCCGAACGTTGGCGCAGCGATTCACGCATCCGCGTGATCTCGCGTCATCAATGGACGCCCGACCTCGCCGTCGACATTGCCGCAGCCCACTCTGTCATATTTCTCGATTGTTCCATCGACGCCGTGCCGGGACAAGTCGATCTTCAACCCGTCCAGCCCGCCGCTCCGCAATTCGCTCTTGCCACGCATCACTCAAGCGCGCCCGCGCTCCTCGCGCTGGCCCGCGACCTCTATGACGCGGCTCCGCAAACGGCGCTCCTGCTCACCATCGGCGCAAGCTCGCTCGAACTCGGTGAAGTACTCAGCGGCACCGCGGAGGCGGCCCTGCCTCGCGCCACAGCACTGCTCCAGTCCACAGTGGACAATCTGCTCAACACGCCTGAGGCTCTCCGCTAGCATTAATCCGCATAGCCACTCAGCTTCAGCACGTACGCATACTTGCCCGGCAGCGTCTCGGGCAGCGTCACCTGCAATTCTCCGCCCTTCGCCGATGCCTTCAGCGCTGACCCCTGGCCGAGTAGCGTTACCGCTCCCTGCCTCGCTGCAATGCCACCCACCGTCACCGTCTTCGCCTTCGGCGCCCCAGGATCGTCACATACACATCGCTCCCCTTGCGCGTAAACCGCAGCTCATCCCCCTCCGCGCTCTTGCCCGTCGCGTGTGTCCAGGGAGTCGTCTCATAGATCGCCTCGCCGTTCTGATTGAGCCACGCACCCAGCGCCTTTAGCCGCTCCATCTGCACCGGTGGAATTGTCCCGTCCGCCTCAGGGCCCACGTCGAGCAGCAGGTTTCCGTTCTTGCTCACAATGTCCACCAGCAGAGCAATCAGCTCTCCCGGGGCAATCGTCTCCGCCTCGCCCTCCGCGCGGTTGTAGCCGAAGGACCGTCCCAGCCCGCGGCACTCTTCCCACTTCTTCGTGCTGATCTGATCCAGCTTCTTGTACTCCGGCGAAGTAAAGTCCGCATGCTTGATCCCGAAACGGTCGTCAATCACTCCATCTGGCACTGCGTTGTAGTAGTCCGCTTCTACCTGCAACGCCCGCCCCGTCTTCGGCCAGTCAATGTCGTTCCACAACACCGCCGGATGATACCGCTCAATCAGCTCATGAATCTGCGCAAAGGCGTAGTCTCCATACGCCTGCGTCTGCGGCTTCACCGTCTGGTAATCCGGCGCCGCCTCAATCGGTCCCGAGTTGAAAGTCCAGTCATAGCCGCCCGAGTAGTACAACCCCATCCGCATCCCTTGCTTCTCGACCGCCGCCGTCAGCTCGCCCACAATGTCGCGTTGTGCGTGGCGCTCATCCTGAGGAACCGAAGGATTCGGATTCACCGTCGTGCTCGGCCACAGCGTGAACCCATCATGATGCTTCGTCGTCAGCACCACATAGCGTGCCCCCGCGTCATGAAAGATCTGCGCCCACTCCGCCGGATTCCACTTCTTCGACTCGCGATTGAACACCGGCGCAAAGCTGTAGTAGCTGAAGTCCGCTCCAAAATGTTCGCGATGATACGCCTGCGTCGGAGAGCCAGGAATCCGCATCACGTTCAGATACCACTCCGCATACGGGTTGTACTTGATGTAATCCGCTGAGGTGAAATCGTGCTCGGGATGCGTCAGAGGCGCCCATCCCGGCACCGAGTACAGTCCCCAGTGAATGAAGATGCCCAGCTTCGCGTCCGCGTACCACTGCGGCAGAGGATGGCTGTCCAGCGACTCCAGTGTTGGCTCATACGTCTTTGGCGTCTGCGCCACACCCGGTCCGCACCATCCAGCAACCGCCAGCGCCAGTGCCATTGCCCTCATCCATCCAGAACGCATCCTCGCCCTCCGCTCTTCTCTGCGCGTCACAATCCATTCCCGCTTTGGCGCGCGCCTTCCTTCCGCATCATAGTCATGCAACTGCGCCCTGCCAACCATATCTCCACCCAACAACAAAACGGCGGCAGCGCAGGATGCGCCACCGCCCTTTGGACGACACAGTTTCTCGTTCTCAGAAGGCCGTGACCGTCTGCCGCAGGCTGTACGAGCTGAGTGTCTTGATGTAATTTCCGCGGTCAAACGGCGATACATCCGGAACGCTCTTCCTGCTCAGGCATCCGCGCGTGCCCCACAGCGTGTCATACTCATGCCGCTCCAGCCAGTACTGAATATCCGCCAGCACCCGACCAATGTGATCGACGCCGTGAATATGGAGCGCCGACGCCATCATCGTCATGCTCGCTCCGGCCATCACGCTCTTCAGCACATCCGCCGCCGTATGCACGCCACCGGTAATCGCGATGTCCAGATTGACCTGCCCATACAGAATCGCCGCCCAATGCAGCCGTGGCAGCAACTCTGAGGACGTCGAGAAGTGCAGAGACGGCCGCACCTCGAGCGTTTCAATGTCGAAATCCGGCTGATAGAAACGGTTGAACAACGCTACCCCGCGCGCTCCCACCTGCTCCAGGCGGTCTACCAGAGACGCGATGCTGGTGAACGACCGCGACAGCTTTACCG
>JAGWML010000271.1 GCA_028873155.1 Acidobacteriota bacterium | reverse complement strand
TAGACCATGAACTCCTGCGACTGCGAGCCGCCCATCGCGCCGGAGTCGGCCTCGACGGCGACGAACTTCAGGCCACAACGCGTGAAGATGCGACGATAGACCGCGTCGTGCAGGTCAAAGCTCTTGTCGAGTCCGGCGGGATTGAGATCGAAGGAGTAGGAGTCCTTCATGGTGAACTGGCGCACGCGCAGCAGGCCGGACTTGGGCCGCGGCTCGTCGCGGAACTTGGTCTGAATCTGGTACCAGATCTGGGGCAACTGCTTGTAGCTGCGCAGCTCATTGCGCGCGATGGCGGTCATGATCTCTTCGTGAGTCATGCCCAGGCAGAGGTCGGCGCCTTTGCGGTCCTTGAGGCGGAACATGTTCTCGCCCATGCCGGTCCAGCGGCCGCTCTGCTCCCACAGGTCACGCGGGAGAATTGCGGGCAGGTAAAACTCCTGGCCGATCTGGTCCATCTCTTCGCGGACGATGCCGATGATCTTGTTCAGCGAGCGCTGGCCGAAGAAGAGATAGTTGTAGATGCCCGCACCGAGCTGGCGAATGTAGCCGGCGCGGAGCAGGAACTTGTGGCTGGCCACTTCGGCGTCTGCCGGGGCCTCGCGAAGAGTGGGCACAAAGAGCTTGGACCAACGATGCATAAAAAGTGTATGGAACTTTCCCGTCCGAACCGGCGAACGCAAGGCAGAATGCTGACAGTTCCTATTCTAATGAATGAGGTCGCAACCGAGCGAAAAGCGCAGCGCAGCGCAGATTTCGTTCATGCGCAGGGAACCGAGCCGGGCAACGCGCCTTCCCAGCCTTTCCTTTGAAACTGTGATAACGTTGTGCAGGTTCACGGCGCAGGGCGCTTTCATTCCATCGTCTACGCCGATAGCGACCTCCGACGGGACGCCTCGAATTGTGGAAGTGATCGGCGCTACCGTCACGGTCGACAAGTAGCTGGCGGCGCTGTCGCGCGTCAGCACCAGCACCGGTCTCTTTTTATCTGGCGGCGCAAACTGGTAGAGGCGAATATCCCCGCGCGCTATTGTGCCGGCCATGCGGCCTCATTTTCCCATCGCGCGGCTTCGTCGCGCGTCTCCGGCTGCTTTGCATAGCCTTCGCGGTCAATCTTCTCTTTGGTGTAGAGATCCAACCGCTGCAGGTGCTCTCGCAAGGCGTCCCGCACCAGCGCGGAGCGGTTGCGCTTCGTCCGGCGAGCAGCCCGGTCGGCGGCGTGCAGGAGCTGTTTATCCAGAACGATCTGAACCGTTTCCATGGTGTTGAACCTACTCCACAGTATATTCCACAAGCGCTTTGGCATGGGAACGAATTGTTCAGATCAGTTCGACGCCCCAGAGATCGTGCAGATGGACCACGCCTTCCACGCGCTGCTCTGCGTCGACGACGACGAGCGAAGTAATTTTGCGCTCTTCCAGAATCGACAGCGCCTTGGCCGCCAGCTCCTCCGCATGGATCGTGCGCGGGTGCGCGTTCATGGCCTCGCCGGCGGTTTTGCTGAGGGCCGCGCCGCCTTCGCGTTCGAGCAGGCGCCTGAGGTCGCCGTCGCTGATGACACCGCGCAGGCGGCCGCCCTCCTGCACGGTGGTCAAGCCGAGCTTCTTCGAGGACATCTCGTAGATCACATCGGTCATAGGCGTCGCCGGCGTTACCACGGGTACGCTGTCGCCGGAGTGCATCAGGTCGCGCACCTTGGCGAGTTGCTTGCCCAGCTTTCCGCCGGGGTGCAACTCGGCAAAGTCCTCGGCGCGGAAGCCCTTGCGCAGGCTTACCGCGACAGCCAGCGCATCGCCCAGCGCCAGCATCGCCGTCGTAGAAGCGGTGGGTGCAAGGTTCAGCCCGCAGGCCTCGCGCTCCACGCTGCAGTCCAGCGCTACGTCGCTGGCTTGCGCGAGCGTTGATTGCAGATTGCAGCAAAAGCTTATGAGCGCATCGCCTTTGCGCTTGAGCGTTGCCAATAGTCGCAGAATCTCCTCGGTCTCGCCGCTGGCCGAGAGCGCGATCACCACATCGCCGGGCATGAGCACGCCGAGATCGCCGTGCACGGCCTCGGCCGGATGCAGGAAGAGCGCGGGCGAGCCGGTGGAGCTGAGCGTGGCGGCAATCTTCTGCGCGATGATGCCGCTCTTGCCCATGCCGGTGACGACCACGCGGCCGTTGCCGGCGCCGCAGCGCACCACAAGGTCCACGGCGCGGGCAAAGTCCTCAGCCATCGCACCTTCGAGCCGGTCGGCAAGGGCGGTGAGGGCCGCGGCCTCTGTGCGCACCAGGTCGGCTGGTTGCAGCGCGCTGTGTTCGTTCTCAGGGCTCATCGGTTTTTGATGGTATCAGCTTGGAGTGGTGGAGTCGCGACGGCGGGTTTTGGTTGTGGGTCAGTTTGAAATTGGGGAACGCTAAATCTTTGGAAAGTTTTGTCGATAAGGGATTAGAAGTTAATGAGAACCGTCAGGCTTCCGCCAGCAACTTTGGTAATCGGATTGCTTGACTTTTGAATCAGCAGGTTGGAAACTTGTTTTCCGGAGAGCAAGGGAGGATAGTCCGATGTCGATACCGACAGAATATGGTGCGTCGATCTCAACCATTCCCTATCGCTACGATCTTGGAGTTGGGAGGGATTGCGGCGTCTCGTACTTCGTGGATAATGGTCTTCGTCAAAGCTTCTTGGGCGTTCAGAATAGTGGCACCGCTAATCATCAGGGCTTCGGCGTCAACGACGCTAATGCCGGTGTAGGCGGCAAATACAGTAGCGATGTTCTCCCGTAGCCTCTTGACGATCTTGTACTGTTCTTCAAGCTGGCTCTCGATAAAATCTGCTCTCTCATAGTGCATGGATACGCCGTGAAATAAGAACGAAGCGTTCGTATTTGCGTACCGTGTAGCACCCGCCGAGAAAATCACATTGGCGATGGAGTCTGTTTGCCCAACATTGTGTGTGGCGATTTTTACTGGTAGTGTGCGCATGAAAGCAGCAATGTTCAATCCCTCACTGACGTTTCCGCCATTTGATGAGATAAGGAGGTAAATGTCATCTCCGGCATTAGCCGCATCCGTTATAGCGGCTCGAAGTTTTCCCGCTTGTACTGCTTGTACGTCAGCAAAGAACCCAATATACTGAGTCGGCATCGTGGGACGAATTATATCTTTTTCTCTCTACGCTACGGTTCTTTTCTTATAGGGTCCACGCTTCTGTGCTTCTGGATCTGGCAT
>JAGWML010000270.1 GCA_028873155.1 Acidobacteriota bacterium | reverse complement strand
CACTCCGGGAGATAGCGAATTGCATACTTTGCGGTTTTGACGGGGGAGCATCGGCAGGGTAGGTGCTGTGGTTTCCCAGGTCTCAGAAGCGAGACCTGGGGCACCCAGAGTTATGGTGACTTGACCGTGAGAACGATGGGAAGTCTGCTCTGTCGGCTACACTGGGCGCTGTGACGGCGCACGCAGTGGCAGTGGGGATTGAGGCGGCGACCGCGGCGCTGGCCGTGGCGGGGATGGGGTATTTTCTGGCGGCGCTGCTGGCGGCGCGGGTGTTTTTGCGGGCGCGGCGGCGGGGGCTGGCGGCGTTTGCGCCGGGCGTGAGCATCCTGAAGTCGCTGAAGGGGACCGATCCGGGGATGCTGGAGGCGTTTCGAAGCCACTGCCGGCAGAGTTACGCGGGAGACTACGAACTGCTGTTTGGCGTGTCGGCGCTGGACGATCCGGCGGTGGAGACGGTGCGCGCCCTGCAGGCGGAGTTTCCGGAGCGGGCGATCCGGCTGCTCGAGTGTCCGGAGCGGCTGGGCACGAATGGCAAGGTGAGCACGCTGGCGCAGATGCAGGGCGCGGCGCGGCATGACTACCTGCTGGTGAATGACTCGGACATTACGGTGGGGCCGCGGTATCTGGAGCGGGTGATGGCGGAGTTTGCTCCGCGGGCGGAGGGCGCGGCCGAGGTGGGGCTGGTGACGGCGCTCTATCGCGGGCGGGCGCATGGGACGCTGGCCTCACGGCTGGAGGCGCTGGGGATTGCGACGGATTTTCAGGCGGGGGTGCTGCTGTCGCGGATGATCGAGGGCGGGCTGCGGTATGGGCTGGGTTCAACGCTGGCGGTGCGGCGCGAGGCGCTGGAGAAGATGGGCGGCTTTGTTGCGCTGAAGGATCATCTGGCGGATGACTACGAGCTGGGCGCGCGGGTGGCGCAGGCGGGCTACCAGGTGGCGCTGGCGGGCGAGGTGGTGGAGACGAGCGTGCCGGGGTATGGGTGGCGCGGGTTTGCGGATCATCAACTGCGCTGGCTGCGGACGGTGCGGGATGCACGGCCGGCGGGGTATGCGGGGCTGATCTTCACGCATGGGCTGATGTGGGCGGCGCTGAATGTGGTGGCGAGCGGAGTGAGCGGGTGGAGCGTGTGGCTGCTGGCCTTGAGTCTCTTTCTTCGTCTTGGACTGGCCATGCAGGTGGGTACAGGAGTGCTGGGCGACCGGCAGGTGTTGCCCTGGCTTTGGCTGGTGCCGCTGCGCGATGCGGTGGCGATGGGGCTGTGGGTGGCAGGCTTTGCGGGGAATACGATTGTGTGGCGCGGGGAGCGATTTGAAGTGAAGCAGGGCAGGCTGAGCAAGGTGTGAGGCGACGGTCCGGCCATCGTTGACTACCGCGATACGGTTGGAAGGCATTCCCGTGCGCTCACCTATGCACCGGCGTCCTTCGGCGCGCGACGAGTCTGGTACGATTCAATCCGAAGATCCCCGGGCCGGACGCGCGTTTCGCGCCTCTATTGGAGGGTCCCATGTGGAGGAATCATTCCAAGTTCATCGCTTTGACTTTCGTCGTGCAACTAAGCCTGTTCGCCGCATCTTCCGCGGCACAAGCTCAGGCAGGGGCTGCTCCCTATTCGAGCATGGCTCCTCTTGATCAATATTTGATGCCCAACGAGAGCTCTGAGATCGCGCTGGCGCGGAGCGCTGCTCCAGCATCCATTTCGGACGGAGCGGAAGTGATGGTGCTGAGGCGGGATGGATACACGAGCGTGGTGAAGGGCAGCAATGGCTTCCTTTGCATGGTGGAACGATCCTGGGGCGCAGCGACGGATAAGCCGGAGTTCTGGAATCCTAAAGTTCGCTCACCGATTTGCTTCAATCCGCCCGCCGCACGAACCTTTGTGCCGATCTTTCTGATGAAGACCAGGCTGGTGCTGGCAGGGAAATCGAAGAAGGAGATTGTGGAGGCGACCGCATCGGCGATGGACAAGAAGGAGTTGCCCGCGCTGGAGCCGGGGGCGATGTGCTACATGTTGTCGAAGCAACAGTACCTGAACGACCGGGGCATGAGCTGGCATCCGCATCTGATGTTCTTTGTCGCGGGCGACGCGGAGAAGAGCTGGGGAGGCAATTTGCCGGGCTCTCCAGTGTTGGCCTCCGATGACCCAGAGGAACGAGTAACGATCTTCCTTGTCTGGGTTGGCCAGTGGTCCGACGGGACAGCGGCGCCGGCAATGACTCACTGAACTGCTTTTCATTCCCCGGAAGAGGCGATGGGCATATCGCTGACCGCCATTGCCGACGCTTCTACTCTTCCAAAGCAAGTATGGATCACGGATCCGCGCGTGCAGATTCGATGTGTCTCTCCGATGCCCTGAGGGAAGAACGCAGGTGGGCTCCGCACTCGGGTGCTCAACTCGCTCTGCGTGCGCTCGCAGTGCTATCGTGAATCCCAAATGGCGCAGGTGACGACGACAGAGACGGGCGTGCCGATTCAGGGGCCGAGCGCGACGCTGATCTATGACGACTGGTACCCGGCGCTGCGTACGGATGCGCTGCGCGGGGGCAGGCTGGCGACGGCGATGCTGCTGGGGATTCCGCTGGTGCTGGGACGGCGCAAGGATGGGCGCGTGTTTGCGATGCGCGACAGTTGCCCGCACCGGGGGATTCCGCTGAGCGTGGGGTGGTTTGACGGGGAGCGGGTGACGTGCCGGTATCACGGCTGGGAGTTTGAGCCGTGCAGCGGGCAGTGCGCGGTGATTCCTTCGCTGAGCAGCCACGACCATCTGGACGCGACAAAGATTTATGCGACAGCGTATCCGTGCGAGGAGCGGGACGGACATGCGTGGGTGTATGTGCCGAGCGCGGGCAGCGGGCGCGTGGCGGAGGATGCGATTCCACGGGCGGTGCCGGAGCTGAAGAAGTTCGGGCCGCGGTATCGGACGGCGTTTTTGACGGCGGACCTGCCGTGCAATGTGGATCACGGGATTATCGGATTGATGGACCCGGCGCATGGGCCGTTTGTGCATCAGGCGTGGTGGTGGCGGAGCCGCGCGAGCATTCGCGAGAAGACGAAGAAGTTCGAGCCGATTCCTGAGGGCTTCAGGATGAGCGCGCATGCGCCGAGCGGGAACTCCGCTCCGTACAAGCTGCTGGGCGTGTATGGGCAGCCGGTGGAGACGACAATTGACTTTGTGCTGCCGAACCGTCGGACGGAGATGATTCGCTGCGG
>JAGWML010000032.1 GCA_028873155.1 Acidobacteriota bacterium | reverse complement strand
CGCAGCAGAGCCGTGCAGTCGTCGTCCACGCGCCGCCCCGCCACCACGCAGCGCAGCGTGGCATGCAGCGCCGTCACGTCCATCCCGGTCGCGTACTCCAGCAGATGAAATGCATGCACGCCGATATCGCCAATGCATCCGCCCGGCCCGTTCAACGCGGGATCCGATCGCCAGCCAGCCTGCTTCTGCCCCGTCTGCTCAAGCGGACGGCTCAACCATCCCTGCAGATACTCAACCACAACCTTGCGAATGGCTCCCAGTTGTCCGCTCGCACAGATGGACCGCGCCTCGCGCACCAGCGCATAGCCCGCATAGGTGTGCGTCAGCCCATACGGCAGCGCCGACGCAGCCACTGTCTTCTCCAGCGCCAGCGCTTCCTCATAGGTCGCCGTCGCCGGCTTGTCGCTCATCACCGGAAAGCCTGCCCTCAGTGCCGCTTCCGCCACCGGCAGGTGCAGCACGTTCGGTGTCACAATCGCCACAAAGTCGATTCCATCCGGGCGTTTGCGCTCGGCCTCCATCATCGATTCATAGCTCGCGTAGGCGCGCTCTGGCGCAATCCGATAGCTCTCTCCCGCCGCGCGCGACCGCTCCGCCGACTGCGAAAATGCGCCCGCCACCAGCTCAATCTTTCCGTCCAGCTCCGCTGCCATGCGATGCACCGGACCGATAAACGCACCCGGCCCGCCGCCCACCATTCCCATGCGCAACTTGCGTTCCGCGCTCATTCTTAATTTCCTCGGTGCTCGTTCGCGTCGTTACCAGTCCGTCAGCGTCCCATCGAGCTTCCGGTTCACCGGCAGGTACGCGCGCTGATAGGGATACTTTGCCGCCAGCTTTTCATCCAGGTCCACGCCAAGCCCCGGCGCATCGCCAGGATGCATCATGCCATCCTTGAACGTGTACGTATGCGGAAACACCGCATCGGTCTCGTCCGTGTGGGGCATGTGCTCCTGGATGCCGAAGTTGTGGACCGCCGCGCCAAAGTGCAGTGCCGCTGCCATCGTCACCGGAGACAGGTCCGTCGCCCCATGGCATCCGGTCCGCACATGGTAGAGGGCGGCAAAATCCGCCGTCTTCTTCAGATGCGTCAATCCACCGCCATGCACCACCGTCAAGCGCAGATAGTCGATCCACTGGTTGCGAATCAGATCGTGCGCATCCCAGACAGAGTTAAACACTTCGCCAACCGCAAGCGGCGTCGTCGTGTGCTCGCGAATCACCTTGAAGCCCTCCTGCAACTCCGCCGGTGTCGGGTCCTCCATCCAGAACAGATGGAACGGCTCCAGTTCTTTCCCCAGCCGCGCCGCCTCAATCGGTGTCAGCCGGTGATGGCAATCGTGCAAGAGGTGCAGATCCTCGCCAAACTGCTCGCGCACCTTCGCAAAGAGCTTCGGTGCGTGCCGCAGATACGGCTCCGTCGCCCACGCCTGCTCCGACGGCAATCCGCGCTCGGCCGGCTCATAGCGGCCACTTCCCTTCGGCACCCCATACGTGCTCGGCACGCCCGGAATCCCGCTCTGCACGCGGATTGCCTTGTAGCCCAGGTCCCGGTGCCGCGCCACATCCTCCAGCGCGTGCTCCACGTCTTTGCCGTTGGCGTGCGCGTACACCAGCACGCCGTCGCGGCTCTTGCCGCCTAGCAAGTTATACACAGGCGTTTTCAGCGCCTTGCCCTTGATGTCCCACAGCGCCACGTCCACTGCGGCAATCGCTGCCATCGTCACCGGGCCCCGCCGCCAGTACGCGCCTCGGTAGAAATACTGCCAAGTATCTTCTGTCTGGAATGGATCGCGTCCGATCAGGCATGGAATCACGTGCTCCGTCAGATAGCTCGCAACGGCCATCTCGCGCCCGTTCAGCGTGCCATCGCCCAGGCCGTAGATTCCTTCATCGGTCTCCACCTTCAGCGTGATGAAGTTGCGCCCCGGAGACGTAATGTTGACATACGCATTCGTAATCTTCATGCCAGTCGAGAATCCTCTCACTTGATGATGCGCAGCAATTCAGCATCTACTGATTCACGCCGCTCGCCAGAAAACCGCCATCCACCGCGATAATTTCGCCGGTCACAAACGACGCCGCCTCCGACGCAAGATAGACTGCTGTTCCCGCAATCTCGCGCGCTTCGCCAAACCGTCCCATCGGCGTTCGCATCACCAGCTCTTCGCCGCGAGGAGTATTCAACACAAGTGAGGCATTCAGAGGCGTCGGGAAGACTCCGGGCGCAATCGCATTCACATTCACGCCGCTCTGCGCCAGTTCAATCGCCAGCACCTTCGTGAGCGCTCCCACAGCCGCTTTGCTCGCCGCATACGCAGCCACATGATAAAAACCAACGAATGTCGTCAACGAACCGAGATTGATGATCCGTCCGTACCCCGCGCGCACCATCGTCCTGCCAAAGATCTGGCAAGCCCGCAGCGTTCCATTCAGGTTCGTGTCCATCACCCGCGCCCAGTCGGCATCGTTGGCGTCCAGCGTCGGCGCTTTGCTCGTCACTCCGGCGGCGTTGACCAGAATGTCAACCTTCCCGAACTCCCGCACCACCGCATCATGCAGCGCCTGGATCGATTCCCTGCTCTGCACGTCGCTGGGAACCCGCAGAGCGTGCCGGCCCATCGCTTCAATCTCGTCGGCCACACGGTCCACCTGTTCCTGCCTCCGCGATGTCGCCGCCACATCGGCGCCAGCTTCAGCCAGCCCGAGCGCGATAGCCTTGCCCAGCCCGGTTGTCCCGCCGGTCACCACCGCCACCCGTCCTGACAGATCAAACAACCCGCCGCTCAATCGCGTTCTCCCTTCCGGCAACCCGACCGGAGATTCGCACCTGGGATATAAACCATCCGCGCCCGCCCTCTGCCGTCCAATGGCAATCTACCATGCAGCCCGCCACATTGCGGAAAACTGCACACCCGGCAGACCGGCCAATGCTTTACAGTGATGGACGGAGAGACACAAGCGACTTTGATGGAACCCATTCAGATTCCCGACTCCGCCCGCCGGTGGGATTGCCTCAGCCTCGGCGAGGTCATGCTTCGCCTCGATCCCGGTGAACTCCGCATACCCACCACCCGCAGCTTTCAGGTCTGGGAGGGCGGCGGCGAGTACAACGTCGCCCGCGGACTCCGCCGCTGCTTCGGCCTTCGCACCGCCATCGCCACCGCACTGGCGGAGAATGCCGTAGGCCGCCTCGTCGAAGACCTCATCCTGCAGGGTGGGGTCGATTCCTCCCTTCTCCGCTGGGTACCGTTCGACGGCGTCGGCCGCGTCACCCGCAATGGACTCAACTTCACCGAACGCGGCTTCGGCATCCGCGCCGCCGCCGGCTGCAGCGACCGCGGCCACACCGCGGTCAGCCAGATTCAGCCCGGCGACTTCGACTGGGACTCCATCTTCAGCTCGCAAAGCGGCGCACGCTGGTTCCACACGGGCGGCATCTTTGCCGCGCTCTCTTCGTCCACGGCCCTCGTCGCGGCAGAAGCCATGGACGCCGCCCGCCGCCATCTGACGCCCGTCTCCTACGATCTCAACTACCGCGACTCCCTCTGGAAGAGCATTGGCGGCAAAGCCAAGGCGCAGGAAGTCAACCGTGAACTCGTCCGCAAAGTCGACCTGCTGCTCGGTAACGAAGAAGACTTCTCCGCCATGCTCGGCGTCCATATTCCCGGCGTCAGTGAAGACTTCGCAGAACTGCCCATCGCGGGCTACGAGCAGATGCTCCGTGAGGTTGCCGCTGCCTATCCGAACCTGAAACTCATCGCCAGCACGCTGCGCACCGCACACACCGCCAGCCGCAACGCATGGGGCGCCATCGCGCTCTATCAGGACAAGATCGTCCATGTGCCGCAGCGCGACATCGAGATCCTTGATCGCGTCGGTGGCGGCGACAGCTTTGCCTCCGGCCTCATCTACGGTTTGCTGGCAGGCAAGCCCATCGACTGGGCCGTCCGCTGCGGCGTGGCCCATGGCGCGCTCGCCATGACAACCCCCGGCGACACCAGCATGGCTACCCTGGCTGAGGTTGAACGCGCCATCAAAGGCGGCTCAGCCCGCATCGCCCGTTAGAAGGAACTTATGAAAGAGACGACACGGCACATCATCGAAGCCTCGGGACTCATCCCTGTTCTCCGCGCCAAATCCGCCTCCCAGGCTCACGCCGTTGTGCGAGCCATGATGGAGGGCGGCGTCAAAGTCGTCGAAGTCACCATGACTGTTCCCGGCGCCATCGACCTGCTCAGGGATCTCAAGCATGAGTACGGCTCAGACCTCCTGCTCGGCTCCGGCACTGTCACAACGCCGGAGGAAGCGGCCGCGACCATCGCAGCAGGTGCGGAATTTGTCGTCAGCCCGAGCCTCCATCCCGACGTCATTGAAGTCACCCGCGAACACGGCAAGGTCTCCATCCCGGGAGCACTCACTCCCACCGAGGTCATCACGGCATGGCGCGCGGGCGCGGACTACGTCAAGATCTTTCCCTGCTCGGCCATGGGTGGCGCCAGTTATCTCAAATCCCTGCTGGCTCCATTTCCTCATCTCATGCTCATCCCCACCGGCGGCGTTACGTTGCAAACCGCCGAAAGCTTTCTCAAGGCGGGCGCCCGCGCTCTGGGCGTCGGCAGTGATCTGGTCAACCTTCAGGCCATCGACAACGGTACCCCGGAAGCAATCACCCACATAGCCCGCGCGTATCTTGAGATCTTTCAGCGGGTCCGCGCTGAAGACCTGTCCGGTTGACGCAGCAGGACCACGCACATCTTTTGTTGTTTGAGCGCGTTGCACCAGCTTGTATACTGCCTCTGTCCCCTGCTTCAAGTTTATGGAACGAGTCAGGATGAGCCCGGAGGAACGGTGACAACGCTCCGCATTGCACTCCGCAACTATGCGGACTTTGAAAATGCACTTCAAGAAGAGGCGCATCTTTTTGAAGCGTTGAATGCCGGAGTCAGGATCGAACTCGTTCCCCTTGGAATTCGAGAGCTGCACCAGCAAGCCATCGAAAAGGGTGGGCTGGCCTCAGGGCATTTCGATCTTGCCCTTCTGGTAACGGACTGGCTCGCCGAATGCACCGCCGCCAAGGCAATCGAAGACCTTCAGCCGTGGCACAACAATCGCCCCATCGCACAGTGGCCCACAGGCTGGTCCCCGACTCTGGTCCGTCCGCTTCTCAGCGGTAAATTTCTCTCCGCATTGCCCTGGCACGACGGCCCGGAGTGCCTCGTTTACCGCAAAGACCTCTTCTCCGATCCGAATCGCCGTCTCGCCTTCCGCGCTCAATATCACCGCGATTTGGAGCCGCCGACTACCTGGACGGAGTTCGAACAAGTTGCCCGCTTCTTCAGCAATCCAGAAGAAAATCTCTATGGGACTGCCGTGGCAGCGGTTCCAGACGGACACAATACTCTCTATGACTTCGTGCTCCAGACATGGACCCGGGGCGGCGACCTCACCGATCTCGACGGCCGTCCGATCCTCACCTCGGAAGCGGTTGCGCAAGGTCTCGATTTTTACCGCACCATGGTAAGGAATCCCGCTATCTGCCACCCGCGCTCCACGGCAGTTGATTCCACCCAATCCGGCGATCTCTTCCTCGCCGGAGAGGTCGCGATGATGGCCAATTGGTTCGGCTTTGCCGCTCGCGCCTGCCGCCCCGGATCAGGACTCAGCGGAAAAGTCGACATCGCGCCGCTCCCGGTCGAACACGGCTGCGATCCCACCTCGCTCTCCGTCTTCTGGGCGCTCGTCATGGCTTCGGGTTCCCACCACAAATCTCTCGCGTGGGATTTTCTCCGCTTCGTGACGGCTCCCGAACAGGACCTCGGAGTGACCCGCCATGGGGCTGTCGGTGCACGGCTCTCTACCTGGAGGAATCCTGCCCTCCGCGAAGAGATCCCCGTCTACTCTCAACTTGAGCGCATCTCCATGCGCTCACGGACGCTCCCCTCGTGTCCCGCCATGGCCACCTTCGCATCCATTGTCGATAGAGTCATGACCCGCGCTCTCCACTCGGTTGACCCCACTATCGTTATCCTTGAAGAAGCGCAGCAACAGGTCGACAGCGCTCAGTTGAGGCTCGTGTGAAAGACTCTCAGGATTCCGCTTCCTTACTTCATCCCTTTCGTCTCGACGGCTGCCACGCACTGGTCACAGGAGCAGCCAGCGGCATTGGCGCAGCTACAGCTCGCGAACTCGCTTCCGCCGGGGCCAGTGTCCTCGTCGCCGACATCAACGTAACCGCTGCCGAAGCCTTTGCAGCCACGCTGCCCGGCGCGCGGCCCCTCCATCTCGATGTCACCAGCCGCGAATCCATCGCTGCCGCCGTCTCTCGCCTCACTCGGCTCGACATCCTGGTCAACAACGCAGGAATCGGTCACGTCGGCTCTATCGAAGCAACCGAGCCGGACGACTTCGATCGCCTGCTCGACGTGAACGTGCGCTCGGTCTACCTCGTCACCCGCGCCTTCCTCCCACTGCTTTTGGCCGCCCAGGCCGAATCCGGCCGCACCGGATGCATCGTGAACATTGCCTCCGTTGCCGGCCTTGTAGGCATCAAACAGCGATTTGCATACTGCACAACCAAAGGCGCCGTCGTTGCCATGACCCGCCAGATCGCAGTCGAATATCCCAAGACTCTCCGCGTCAATGCGGTATGTCCCGGTACGGTTGAGACGCCCTTTGTCGAGGGCTATCTCGAAAAGTTTCACAAGCACAATAAAGAAGAGGTGCGCGCCGAACTGCGCGCGCGCCAGCCCATCGGCCGTCTTGGCCAGCCGGAGGAGATCGCGTCCATGGTGCGCTATCTCGCCTCCAGCGAGGCCGCCTTCATCACTGGCTCGCTCTTCACCATCGATGGCGGATGGACCGCAGCCTGACCGCGCTCCTTTGCCCCTGGCTCTCTCGCGTCTTTCAAGGAGTCCAAAATGAAGCTCGTCTCTTTCTCCGCTCAGCACAGAATCACCCGTCCTGGCGCCCTGCTCGCCGATGGCTCAGTCGCCGACCTCTCCGCTGCCGGATTTCCCGATGCTCTCAGCGTCATCGCCGCCGGCCACACAAGTTGCGAAAATTGCCCGGTCCTGCCGGCCTCGCAAATCCGTCTGCGCGCGCCGCTCGCCAATCCTCCGCGCGTCATTGCCATCGGACTCAACTACCGCGATCACGCCAAAGAATCCGGGATGGCCATCCCCACGACGCCGGTCGTCTTCTTCAAGCAGACCACCGCCATCATCGGTCCCGGTGACACCATCATTCTCCCCAAAAACTCCACGGAGCCCGACTACGAGGCGGAGTTCGCCTTCGTCATCGGCAAAGGCGGCTATCGCATTCCCGCGTCTGCCTGGCGCGATCACGTCTATGGCTACACCATCGTCAACGACGTCAGCGCTCGCGACGTGCAGTTCGCCTCCTCGCAGTGGTCCATGAGCAAAAGCTTTCCAACCTTCTGCCCGCTCGGCCCGGCCATCGTTACCGCAGACGAAATCCCCGACCCCCATCAACTCGACATCAGCCTCACCATCGACGGCGAAACACTGCAGCACTCCAATACGCGCGAGTTGGTCTTTAAGATTCCAGAGCTCATTGAGTATCTCTCCTCCATCACGCCGCTTCTGCCCGGCGACATCGTATCCACCGGCACCCCGCCCGGCGTCGGCCTGGGCCGCACGCCCAAGCGCTGGCTCAAGCCTGGCGAGACCGTCACGGTCACGATTGATAGCCTCGGTTCACTCGCCAATCCTGTCGCTGCGGAATAGACCTGCTTCCCAGCGATTCTGCTCGCGCTTGCATTCACCCATACAGGCGCACTCTTCGAAAGGCAATCATGGAACTCACCGGACAATCCTTTCTTGGCAGCCGCCGCGGAGCAGCGCACGCCACGAGCTTCCACGCCGTCAACCCACAGACCGGAGAAGCTCTCGCGCCCGCCTATCATCCGGCATCGCTCGCCGAGGTTGACGCCGCCGTTCAGCTGGCCTCTCAGGCCTTCGCGTCCTTCTCTCAGACCAGTGGCAGACAGCGTGCGGCGTTTCTCCGCCGCGCCGCCGATGGCATCACCGCCCGTCAGCAGGAACTCGCCGAACGCGCTCATCTTGAAACCGCGCTACCCATGCCACGCCTTCTCGGAGAAGCCGGCCGCACAGCGAACCAGTTGCGCCTCTTTGCCGCGCTGGTCGAAGAGGGCTCCTGGGTCCAGGCCCGCATCGATCCGCCTCTGCCTGACCGCCAGCCCATTCCGCGCCCCGACATCCGTTCCATGCTGCGCCCCCTCGGGCCCGTCGCCGTCTTCGGCGCCAGCAACTTCCCGCTCGCCTTCTCCGTCGCCGGCGGAGACACCGCCTCCGCGTTCGCAGCAGGCTGTCCCGTCCTCGTCAAGGCGCACCCCGCCCACCCCGGCACCAGCGAGATCGTAGCCGACATCCTCACGCAAGCCGCGGCAGCCGAAGGCCTTCATCCCGGCGTCTTCACCATGCTCTTCGACTCGGGCATCGACGTCGGCTCTGCCCTCGTCCGCCACCCGCTTGTTCGCGCCGTCGCATTCACCGGCTCGCTGCGCGGCGGCCGCGCCCTCATGGATCTGGCCGCTGCCCGTCCCGATCCCATTCCCTGCTTTGCGGAAATGTCCAGCGGGAATCCCGTCTTCATTCTGCCCAGCGCGCTCCGCCGCGACCCCTCGCAGCTTGCAGCCTCCCTGTTCGGCTCCTTCACTCTCGGCGCCGGTCAGCAATGCACCAAGCCTGGCATCGTACTCGTCGCCGGCGCTCCCGGCGATCAGGCCTTCCTCGACGCTCTTCGTTCTCTGGTGCAATCCGCCGCTCCTGCAACGCTCCTCACAGCAGATATTGCGCACACCTATGCCCGCACCACAGAAGCACGCGCTCTCGACATTCCGCTTGCTGCTGCATCCCCTGCGCCGCAGGCTGCGTCCACGTGCCTTGCCCAGACCAAAATCTTTACAGTATGCCTTGAAGAGTTTCTCGGTAAACCTCACCTGGAAGATGAGATCTTCGGCCCGAATACTTTGCTGGTGCATTGCGGCGAGCCAGGCGATTTTCTCCGCGCTGCCCACTCGCTTGAAGGCCATCTCACCGCCACCATCCTCGGTGACGACGAAGATCTGGCCGCTCATCGCGAGCTCATTCAGCTCCTCGAAAGAAAAGCAGGTCGTCTCATCTTCAACGGAGTCCCCACCGGCGTTGATGTCGGTCACGCCATGGTTCATGGCGGGCCTTATCCGTCTACATCAGATTCGCGCTTTACCTCGGTGGGCTCGCTGGCAATTTATCGCTTCGCGCGGCCAGTCTGCTTTCAGAACTGCCCACAGGCGCTGCTTCCGCCGGAGTTGCAGGACACAAATCCGCTGGGCATCGCACGCCTCATCGACGGCAAGCCCGAGAAGCTCACCGCCTGAAGAACTTTGCCAGTCGCTATTGCGGCGACCGGTAGCGAATGATTTCTCCGTCCAGCCTGTACTCCGCCGAGCAGATTTCGCCGCCGCAGATCATCGTCTCTCCGGCGCAGAGCTGGCGTCGCGTGATCAGCCCCATCGTGCCGCAACGCGGGCACGACATCACCGCCACGTAAGGGTTGTCTGCCTTCCCCATCTTCGTCTGGTTTTCCAGCACAAAGACTGTTCCGGGGTCCATCTTTTCGGGGATCCATTCTTCCAGAAACTGCAAGTCGGCTGACATCCTGGCCTCCATAGGCTGAGATGAAGGATCGGCGACTGCTCGTTCACGCCTCTCCGTTGTGCAACAACAGCAGGCTGCGAATGGTGCCACGGCAGATTTCAGGGGCCGCTTGCCTTCGAGTCTCTCCGCCCCTCCGCAAAACGTCAATCGCAATCAAGCCGCCACAGGTATCAACCCGGATTCCCCGCGACCGTTTCGGTCTCCACTACGATCCCCCGGTCGCCTTCGGCTTCACCGCTCCAGCCGCATCGATCTCTTTGTACATCTCGATATTCCGCAGGATTGCCTCTACATACTCCCGCGTCTGCGTAAAGGGAATGGACTCCACAAACTCGTCCATTCCGGAGTAGGGCCCGGCCGCCTGCCAGTCAGTCACGCGATTGTCGCCCGCGTTATACGCAGCCAGCGCATACTCCGTCACGCCGTCAAACCGATCAAGCATCTGGCGCAGATACCGCGTCCCCAGCCGGATATTCGTCTCCGGGTTCAGAAGCTGATACGTGGCGAAGCGCGTCATCCCTTCCTGTCGCGCAAGCTGCCGCCCCACAGGCGGTAGTAGCTGCATCAACCCCCACGCATTCGCATACGACACAACCGAAGGATTGAACTCCGACTCCTGCCGGATCAGCGACGCGACCAGATACGGGTCCAGATGATTCTTCGCCGACTCCGCGCGAATCGTCTCCCAGTACGGCTCCGGAAACAGAATCCGCCAGTACGCCAGAGGCACCGCAGCAATCTGCGCTGAGGCCGCATACGGCATCGCGCGCTTCAGTGCGCGCATCGCCCTGAAGTCCTCTCCGTAGCTCGCGTAAATCTGCGCCTCCGCCAGCGCGCTCCAGGAGGCCGACTCCGGATCCGCCGCAATCTCCCGCGGTATATATTCGTTCAGCCCCGCATTCCCTAGCAGCTTCGCCTTCGCCAGGTGCTCGTTGTCGTCAGGAAAGCTATCCTCCAGCGTTGGCACATTGACAGCCTTGAACCGCTCCAGCCCCGGATCGGCAGCAGGCGTCACGCGATCCATTCCTTCCAGTCGCTTCCGCGCCATCTGCGCGTAAAAATAATGCGGATACGCGCGCACAATCGCGCGATAGTTCGCGACCGCATGCGCCGGATTGTGTTCCTGCGTCTCGTACAGACGTCCGCGCCAATAGAGCGCCGCTACCGTTTCGTTGGCGCTTGGATACCGCGCAATCTGCTCATCGAAAAGTCGCGCCGCATCCTGGTAGAGTCCCTGCCGATAGCTCAGCCAGCCAGCGCGCCAGTGCGCCGCGGCAGCATTCTTGCTTCCCTGGAAGTGCTCCGCGAGATATCCGTAGTACCCCACCGCCTTCGGATAGTCGCGCCGCAGCATATACATGTTGCCGCTGGAAAACAGCGCCTCCGCCAGCCAGTCGCTCGCTCCAAATCGCGTCTCCATCGTCGCAACGATCGACTGTTGCTGGTCCAGGTCATCGCGATCCCGCGCCAGCTCCATCAGCAGATACATCCTTCGCGCGCCATTCTCGTCCTGCGAATCCGGCAATGCCTCCGCCTCTGCAACCGTCAGCCGCTTCAGCTTCAAATCGCACGCCGCGGCAGCAATCTCGAATCCGTCCCGCGTCCCTTGCGGCAGCTCCGCCTTCCTCACCAGCGCGCGATACTGCTCGCTCGCCAGGTTGTAGCGATGCGCCCGATAGTAGGCATCCGCCAGACTCCGCAGTTCGCTGACCGTCAGCGTTCCTTCCGCGCCGAGCGCCGTCAGCCTGGCCCGCGCCTTCTCCGCTTCATCCGCCAGGGGATGCGCCACCAGCAGGGCTTTGTAGAACCCGATGGCCTGCGGGTTCTGCCCCAGCGCCTCCGCGACCTCTGCCTTCGCCAGTTGGAATCCCGGCCGCCCGGCCGCAGACCCGCTCGCAGCCGCATCGAGAACGCGCCCTGCTTCTTCCGCCTTCTGCATCGCCAGCAAAACCTCGGCCTCAGTCTCCGGCGCCTGCGCCACAAAAATGCTGTCCGGATACCGCGCGGCGAATCCCTTCAGCAATACTTCTGCTGCTCGGTCATCTCCGGCGCCGTGCTGCGCCTCCGCGCCCAGAAAATCCGCATAATCCGCCAGCAGATCGCCCGCAGCGCGCGCCTTCTCCAGATTCGCTGCCGCATCGGCATCGCGCTTGTCCAGCAGATACGCATGCCCCAGAGCGAGGTATGCCGCCGCCGCCGACTCGCCCGTATGCCGCCGCGCATACGCTGCCACGCCCGCATACGCCTCAGGAGTTCGCATCGTCGCCAGTTGCTGCGCCATCGGCTGCAATTCGGCGGACGCCACAAAGGCCTGCCGGATGCGCCGTGTCCGCGCTGAAGGTGGGTGCTTCTTTCGGAGTGCTCTCTTGTGCGTGCTGGCCGTCGCCGGATGTTTCTTCGTCGTCTGCGATGTCGAACTCGACGATCCGTGTGTATTCTCCGCAGCGCTCTGTGCGCCTGCAGGAGGAACAGTCAGCACTCCCGCCAGCAGAGCCGCCGTCACTCGAACCCAGCCCCGTGCACCATCGATTGTCCGCACATCGCTCATATCTTCACTCTAAGCTGAACTCTCACAGTCGCAACCCCAGCGTACCAACGGTGTCACCCATGGCACCCGCTCATCGAAAAGACGCCGCTCCCCATCCCAAAGTGAGCCGGCCGGCTTTGTCACCCCCGCCGCCCTCCGATACACTCTAGTTACAGGCTCCGCGGTAGTCCCTTTCATTTTTCTCGGGGGATTTCCGCAACCATTCCCTATGGCGACCATCCAATCAGTTGCGGGCGAAAACGAGCAGCACCCCGACGTCGCACTCGTCGAACAGGTGCGCGCCGGTGACGTTTCCGCCTACGACACACTGGTCCGCAAATATGAACGCCAGGTCTTCCGCATCGCGCAACACATCACCCAGAACCGCGAAGACGCAGAAGACGTCATGCAGGACGCCTTTCTCAAGGCATTCGAAAAGCTCGACCAGTTCCAGGGCAACTCAAAGTTCTACACGTGGCTGGTTCGCATTGCTGTTAACGAGAGTCTCATGCGCCTGCGCAAACGGCGCACCGGAAAAATGGTCTCCATCGACGAGGATGTCGAGACAGAAGAGGGCAGCGTTCCACGCGACCTTGCAGACTGGGCTCCCGACCCCGAGCAGAACTACACCCAGGCCGAGCTTGCTGAAATCCTCCGCAAGACCATTCAAGGTCTGCCGCCCGGCTTCCGCATCGTCTTCGTCCTGCGCGACGTGGATGGCCTTTCGACCGAAGAGACAGCGGAGACCCTCGGCCTCAGCGTACCCGCCGTCAAATCACGGCTCCTTCGCGCCCGTCTCCAGCTTCGTGAGCGCCTCAGCCGCTATTTCCGCAGAAAAAAGGGGAGTGCGAAGTGACCTGTTCTGAATTTCTCGCCCTCCTCGATGACCTCATTGACGACGAGGTAGCTCCCAACACGCGCGCCGAGCTCCAGCAGCATCTTAAGGGCTGCGAGCACTGCGAAGTCACCCTCAACACCACCCGAAAGACCATCGAGATCTACCGCTCTCACGAGATCTACGAGCTCCCGCCCAGCCTCCGCGACCGCCTCCACGCCGCTATCATGGCCCGCTGCAAAAAGGGCTGTTGAACCCGCCTCATCGCTGCTCCCTCCCGACCCTCCCTTAGCCCTTTCCGGTTACCCGCCACAACTTTTCCCGGCAATCGGCGTTTGAGCCTTCAGCACGCCCGTGCGTCTGGCAGGGCAAACGTCCCCATTTCTTGCTGGAGGAGTCCTCAGGATGCAGCCTTTTCACGGTACTGTCTCGGCTTTGCTCTGTCTGAGCCTGCTCAGCCCATCCGGCCTGGTCACGGCACAGGTCGCAGCACAAACGCCAGTTGCATCTTCGCGTCCCGCCTACCGCTCCACTCAGCTCCAGGGCGACGCCCGTATCCTCCACGCGCTCAGCCGCTTCACTTTCGGCCCACGCCCCGGCGACCTTGAAGTCGTCCGCTCCATCGGCCTCGACAAGTGGTTCGAACAGCAGCTCCATCCCGAATCCATCGACTCCTCCGAACTCAATCGCCGGCTCGCGCAGTACCCGGCCATGCAGTTGAATACCGATCAATTGCTCTATCAACTCCCCAGCAACGCTCTTATTCGCCAGGCCGTCAACGGCCGACTCTCCGTGCCCACAGGCGAGCCGCTGCAGGCCATCTACGAAAACCAGATGGATCGCGTCTCGGCACGACTCCAGCAGCAGCGCCAGCAGAATGCTCCCCTGCCACAGCAGACCGCCGCTCCCGCCTCTGGGATGAATGCCCCCGCAATGGAGGGCCAGAACGAAGCAAGCCCGAACGCGAATCCCATGAACCGCGCCGGTGATCCGGCCTCGCAGGAAATGATGTCGGGCAGCGCACAACCCTCCCCTGCCGCGCCCGCTCAGCCCCCGGTCGACACGCTCCTGACCCAGGACATCCTCGGCCTGCCGGCCGAGCAGCGCGTCAGCCGTCTCGTTTCCATGCGCCAGCCCGAGCTCGACACCTTTCTCAAATCCCTGAAGCCGAAGGAGCGCGCCGACCTCGTCTCCGGCCTCTCACCGCAACAGGCTGAGCTGGTCTCTGCGCTTGAAAATCCCGAAGCCACCGTCGTCGACGAACTCATCGCCCAGCGCCTCACCCGCGACATCGAATCCTCTGCGCAGCTTCAGGAGGTGATGACTGACTTCTGGCTCAATCACTTCAACATCTACCTGCGCAAAGACGAGGTCATGCCCTACGAGCTCGTCAGCTTCGAGCGCGACATCGTCCGTCCCCTGGCCCTCGGCAAGTTTGAAGATCTGCTTGAAGCCACCGCGCACAGCCCTGCCATGCTGCTCTATCTCGACAACGCCAGCAGCATCGGTCCGCACTCCATCGCCGCAGAACGCGCCGCATTCAACGCGTCGCGCCGACCTGCCAATCAGCGCCAGGCGCCCGAAGGACTCAATGAAAACTACGCCCGCGAGCTGATGGAGCTGCACACCCTCGGCGTCAACGGCGGGTACACGCAGGCCGACGTCACCCAGGTCGCGCGCATCCTCACCGGCTGGGGCGTCGCCCAGCCCCAGCGTGGCGGCGGCTTTGAATTCAATCCCAACCGTCACGAGCCCGGCGCCAAAAAAGTGATGGGGCAGAAGTTCAAAGACCACGGCGAAGCAGAAGGCCGTGAGTTGCTCCACTTCCTGGCCACGCGCCCCGCGACTGCGCAGTTCCTCTCGCGCGAGCTCGCCATCCGCTTCGTCTCCGACGACCCCCCGCAGCCGCTCATCGATCGCATGGCCCACACCTACATGACCACCGGCGGTGACATCGCAGCAGTTCTCAGCACCCTCTACCACTCGCCGGAGTTCTGGTCAGCCAGCAGCTATCACGCCAAGGTAAAAACCCCTATCGAGTACGTCGTCTCCGCGCTTCGCGCCAGCGACGCCAGCGTCGATAACCTGCGCCCCGTCGCCAACGCGCTCCGCCAGATGGGCATGCCTCTCTACGGCTGCATTCCGCCCAGCGGCTACAGTTGGAAGTCTACCGACTGGGTCAGCACCGGCTCGCTCGTGGACCGCATGAATTTCGCACTCGCTCTCGCCGCCGGCCGCCTGCCCGGCATCTTTGCCGACTGGGCGCCCCAGCCGCAGGACGACCCGCCACCCGCGGCGACGCAATCCTCTGACCCCATCGTGAATGAAGAAGCACGACTCGAAGCCGCGCTCATCCCCGCCGGGCTCGATCCGGCCACGCGCACCGCGCTGCTCCAGCAGTTCCACGATGAGATCGCTCAGCGCGCCCCAGGCGCCGCCGTCGTGACGGCCAACCCCAACGCCAACCCACGCCGCGCAGCAAATGTCCTGCAACGCGAAGACCAGCTCCTCGCGGGCCTGCTCATCGGCTCGCCCGAATTCCAACGCCGCTGAGAAGGAGAGTATGTATGCCCTCATCCCGCCGCTTCTTCCTCCGCAACGGAGCCTTCGCGCTCGCGGGCACTACTGCCCTCCCCGGCTTCCTTGTCCGCTCCGTCCTCGCGCAAGCCCAGGCCACCGCGCCCAATCGTCGCCTCGTCGTCATCTTCCAGCGCGGCGCCGCTGATGGCCTCAACATCGTCGTCCCCTTCCGCGAGCGCAACTACTACGCGATGCGTCCCAGCATCGCCATCCCGCAAAATCAGGTCCTCGACCTCGATGGCTCCTTCGGTCTGCATCCCTCGCTCGCCGCCTTCAAGCCGCTCTACGATCAAGGTCACCTCGCCATCGTCCACGCCGTCGGCTCGCCCGACATGAGCCGCTCCCACTTCGACGCGCAGGACTTTATGGAGTCCGGCACCCCCGGCAACAAGAGCACCCGCGACGGCTGGCTCAATCGCGCGCTTCAAGCCGAAGACCTTCGCCGACCCGCGCAGCACACGGCCTTTCGCGCAGTCGCGCTCAGCGCCGACGTCCCGCTCACCCTCGCCGGCCAGATCCCTGCCATCGCACTCAACAACGTCAACAACTTTGCCGTCGGCGGACGCGGCCCCGCTCCATCGCCCGCGGCCAGCGCCTTTGCCGCAATGTACGGCTCCAGCGGCGACCGCATCTTCCACGCCGCCGGCGAAGAGACCTTCGACGCCGTCCAGATGCTCCGCGCCGCCAACCCCGAGCAATATGCGCCCGCCAACGGCGCCGATTACCCCAAGTCCGAATTCGGCAACAGCATGCGCCAGATTGCCCAGCTCCTCACGGCCAACCTCGGCGTCGAGGCCGCCTTCTCGGACGTCACCGGCTGGGACACACATCAGAACCAGGGCAGCGTCAACGGTCAGCTCGCCAATCGCCTCCTCGATTTCTCCGCATCCATCGCTGCGTTCTGGCGCGACATGGGCGACGATGCCGAGGACATCACCCTCGTCACCATGTCCGAGTTCGGCCGCACCGCACGCGAAAACGGCACGGGCGGCACAGACCACGGTCACGCCAATGTCATGTTCGTCCTCGGCGGACACATCCATGGCGGCAAGGTCTATGGCCAGTGGCCCGGCCTGGACAATGACCAGCTCAACCAGGGCCGCGACCTCGCTCTCACCACCGACTACCGTCAGGTCCTCGGCGAGCTCGTTTCCACCACGCTCAACGCCAGCAATCTCGGTCTTGTCTTTCCCGGCGCGCAAATCGCGCCCAACCGGTTCCTGCGTCTCGCGTAGGCCTCACGCCCGCCGCAGGATACTCCATCCTTTCCGCGTCCACCTCGCGGAAAGGATGGACTGTCTTCCCTACTCCGCCTCACCTGCCGTTGGCAGCCGCCTCACCCCTTGTTGTACCCTCGAATTGGCATGAAAATTCCGCGCCTTTTCTCCGTTTCCGCCTTTGCTCTAGTCTTCGCCGCCGCGTCCTTCGCGCAGGACACCACCAAGCCTGCCGACATCCCCGACGCGCCCACAGCCACCCCCGCCGCGCTTGTGCAGCCCAATGGTCCCCACGTCATCATGGACACATCCATGGGCCGCATCACCTGCCAGTTCTTTCAGAAGCAGGCCCCCAACGCCGTCGCCAACTTCATCGCGCTCGCCCAGGGCACCAAAGACTGGACCGACCCCGTCACCCACAAGAAGCAGCACAACAAGCCGCTCTACGACGGCACCACCTTCCATCGCGTCATTCCCGAATTCATGATTCAGGGTGGCGACCCCGCCGGCACCGGCATGGGCGATCCCGGCTACACCTTCCCCGATGAGTTCGACCCCAACCTCAGCTTCGACGTCCCCGGTCGCCTCGCCATGGCCAACTCCGGTCCAAACACGAACGGCAGCCAGTTCTTCATCACCGAGCAGGCCTATCCGTCGCTCGATCAGCACTACACCCTCTTCGGCCAGTGCGACCCCTCCAGCGTCCTCGTGGTCCAGTCCATCGCCCGCGTCGAGCGCGACGCCAATGACAAGCCCCTCACGCCTGTCTACCTCAACAAGGTCACCATTATCCCCGAGGGCCAGCCGCTGCCACCGCCTCCCCCACCACCAGCCGCACCCGCCGCAGCCCCCGCGCCGCAGGAGTAGGCTGACACCCTCGTCTCGTGTTCGCGTCTGCGCGCGCGGTCGGCAGTGGTGGAATGTCCGGTTTGCCGGTTATAGGATAAGGACGACGTTAAGAGCATGGTTTTGAGCATGTTCATCTCATTAATCACACAGGCCGCTTATAATTCGATCCGCTTGCGAAGTGAAACGAAGAGAGGTCTCGACGCGTGTTTTCC
>JAGWML010000269.1 GCA_028873155.1 Acidobacteriota bacterium | reverse complement strand
CTATATTCGCTTTTCTTCGCTCTGGGTCTGGATTAAGTCGTCTCATTCCAATCTGCGGACGCGCCCGCCAGCCCTCCGCGCTACCATTCCTGCGTGAGCACTTTTTCTATTCTTTCCAACGCCGCGCCGCTTGCGCATGAAGCCTTCGCCGCTCACCGCGAGCTCGAATCCCGTCTGCGCGCCACCTTCCGCGGCGATGTCCTATTTGACCTGGGCTCCCGCGCCCTCTACGCCACTGACTCCTCCAACTACCGCCAGCTTCCCATCGGCGTCCTCTACCCGCGCGACGCCGCCGATGTCGAAGCCGCCCTTGCCGCTTGCCGCGCCACCGGAGCGTCCGTCCTCCCACGCGGAGCCGGTACCTCGCTCGCCGGCCAGACCACCAACGTCGCCGTCGTCTTTGACTACTCGCGCTTTATGCACGTGCTCGAAGCGCTCGATCCTGACGCAAAACTCGCCCGCGTCCAGCCCGGCATCGTCCTCGACCGCCTCCGTGACGCCGCCGAGCTCCACCACCTCACCTACGGACCCGATCCCGCCACACACTCCCGCTGCACTCTCGGCGGCATGATTGGCAACAACAGTTGCGGCGTCCACGGACTCATGGCCGGCAAGGTCGTCGACAACGTCGAATCCCTCGACATCCTCCTCTACGACGGCACCCGCATGACCGTCGGCCGCACCAGCGAAGACGAGCTCCAGCGCCTCATCCGCGCCGGCGGCCGCATCGGCAGCATCTACGCGGGCCTCAGCCGGATTCGCGAAGAGTTCTCCTCCGAAGTCAGAAAAAGATTCCCGAGAATTCCGCGTCGCGTCTCCGGCTACAACATCGACGAACTCCTGCCAGAAAACGGCTTCCACGTCGCCCGCGCCCTCGTCGGCAGTGAGGGCACCTGCGTCAACGTCCTCTCCGCCACGCTCAACCTCACCGCCAGCCCGCCCCATCGCGTTCTCACCGTCCTTGGATTCCCCGACGGCTTTCTCGCCGCCGACGCCGTTCCGCTCGCGCTCGAGCACGGCCCCATCGGCCTCGAAGGCTTCGATCATCTCCTCGTCCAGTTCATGCGCCGCAAAGGCCTCGCCCTCCGCGATCTCGAGCAGCTCCCGCCCGGCGTCGGCTTTCTCCTCGTCGAAATGGGCGCATGGTCCGCGGAAGAAGCCCGCGCCAAAGCCGAAGCCCTCGTCCGCGCTGCGCAATCCTGGCCCACGCCGCCCGCCGCGCATATCTGCTCGCCCGCCGAAGCCGCCAGCGTCTGGCACGTCCGCGAGTCCGCACTCGGCGCCGTCGTCTTCGTCCCCGGCGAGCCCAACCGCTGGGAAGGCTGGGAAGATGCCGCAGTTCCGCCCGCACGCCTCGGCCAATACCTCCGCCGCATCACCGCCCTCATGGCCGAGTACGGCTACTCCAGCCCGCTCTATGGCCACTACGGCCAGGGATGCGTTCACATGCGCATCAACTTCGACTTCGACACGCCACAGGGCCTGCGCAACTTCCGTGAGTTCCTCGACCGCGCCACGGACGTTGTCCTCTCCGTCGGCGGATCCCTCAGCGGCGAACACGGCGACGGCCAGGCGCGCGGTGCTCTCCTGCCCAAGATGTTCGGACCGGAATTGATGAACGCCTTCCGCGAGTTCAAGGCGATCTGGGATCCCGACAACCGCATGAATCCCGGCAAGCTCATCGACGCCGTCCGCGTCTACGACCCCGTCGAAAACCTCCGCCACATTCCTGCCATCGCACACCATGACATGGGTGCCCCAGGTCTCGATTCTGAGACCTGGGAGTCCTCGAAAGCTTCGTCCTCCTCAACGCCGGGTGCCCCATCCTTGCATCGTTCTTCAGATGCAAGGGTGGGAAACGACGAACCTCAGCAAACCGCGATACCGGGTGCCCCAGAGCCTGTCCTGAGCTCGTCGAAGGATCTCGATACTGAGACCTGGGAAACGCACTTCGTCTTCGCCAAAGACAACGGCTCCTTCGCCCATGCCGCCGATCGCTGCGTCGGTGTCGGCTCCTGCCGCAACACCACCGGCGGCGTCATGTGTCCCAGCTACCGCGCCACCGGCCTCGAACAGCACTCGACCCGCGGCCGCGCCCGCCTCCTCTGGGAGATGCTCTCCGGCTCCCTCCGCGAAGAAGGCTTTCAGAGCGAAGCCGTCCACAGCGCGCTCGACCTCTGCCTCAGTTGCAAGGCCTGCAAATCCGAGTGTCCCGTCCAGGTCGATATGGCCGCGTACAAATCCGAGTTCCTCGCGCAGCGCTACAAGGGCCGCCTGCACCCGCTCCATCACTACCTCTTCGGCTTTGCAGACAGGCTCGCTCGCTTCGGCTCCCTCGCACCCGCGCTCACCAACGCCATCCTCACCGGGCCCATCACCAGCCCGCTCATCAAGCGCATCGCCGGAGTCGCCCAGCAGCGCCAGTTGCCAAGCCTCGCGGACAAGAACTACGTCAAATCGAGAAAGCCGGGTGCCCCAGGTCTCGATTCTGAGACCTGGGAATCGACAGGCCCTGGGCCGTCACCGTTCCCCGCGACCATGGTGGTCCTTTGGCCAGACACCTGGAACAACTACTACCATCCGCAAACCCTCGCCGCCGCGGAAAAGGTCCTCACTGAAGCCGGCTTCCGCGTCGAAGTCCCGAGCGGACACATCTGCTGCGGCCGTCCGCTCTACGACTTTGGCCTGCTCGATGCCGCGCGCACCTACCTCGCCCAGGTCCTGGCCCGTATGGCGCCGCAGATCAACGCTGGCCTACCCTTCATCTTCCTTGAGCCAAGTTGCGCCAGCGTCTTCAAAGACGAGCTCCTCGAGATCTTCCCCAAAGATCCCCACGCGCAAAAGCTCAGCCAGCAGGTGTGGCTTCTCGCCGACTGGCTCGCCGCGCACGCGCCGCACTTCGCGCCCACCGGCCTCACCGGCGCCCACATCCTCGTCCACGGCCACTGCCATCACAAAGCCGTCTTCGGCGGCGCGGCCAGTGAAATTGCACTCTTCCAGCGCGCCGGCGCCGTCGTCGAACCTATCCAGGCCGGCTGCTGCGGCATGGCCGGACCATTTGGTTTTGAAGCCGACAAGTTTGAAGTCTCAAAAGCCATCGCGGAAGACGGCCTGCTGCCTGCCATCCGTTCCGCCGCTTCCACCACCGTCGTCGTAGCCGACGGCTTCAGTTGCCGCGAACAGATTCATCAGCTCGGCCACACTCAGGCCCTGCACTTCGCTGAAGTCCTCG
>JAGWML010000268.1 GCA_028873155.1 Acidobacteriota bacterium | reverse complement strand
GCCTTTGTGGTGATTGTGGCCGGCATTGTGGCGCACTTTGGTGCAAGCGGCCTTGCGCTGGTGACGCTGATGGCCGGCCTGATCCTGCTGGCGATGGGGCTGACGGGACTGGGCGCAGCGGTGCGGTTCATTCCGCGTACGGTGATTGTGGGCTTCACCAACGGCATTGCGGTGCTGATTGCCTCGACGCAGATCAAGGATTTTCTGGGGTTGCGGACGCCGCATGTGCCGAGTGAGTTTCTGCCGCGGATGCAGGTGCTGGCAGCGCACATCGGCACGGTGAACAGGGAGGCGCTGGGACTGGGCGCGGCGGCGCTTGTCATCATGATCGTGCTGCCGCGACTGAATCGCAGGATTCCGGCATCGATTGTGGCGGTGCTGGTGTGCACGGCGGCGAGTGTGGCGCTGCACCTGCCGGTGGAGACAATTGGAACGCGATTTGGCGGGATTCCGCAGGGGCTGCCGCCGTTTGCTTTTCCTGAGTTTCACGCTGGCCAGATTCTGCCCCTGCTTCCCTCGGCCTTTACGGTGGCGATGCTGGCGGCGCTGGAGAGCATGCTGTCTGCCGTGGTGGCGGACGGAATGACGGGGGACCGGCACAACTCCAATGTGGAACTGGTGGCGCAGGGCATAGCGAACATGGCATCGCCGCTGTTTGGAGGCATTCCCGCGACGGGCGCGATTGCGAGGACGGCGACAAACATTCGCGCGGGCGGACGCTCGCCGATAGCGGGCATCATTCATGCGTTGACTCTGCTGCTGATTCTGCTGGTGGCTGCGCCGCTGGCCAGCTACATTCCGCTGACAACGCTGGCGGCGGTGTTGTTTGTGGTGTCGTACAACATGGGCGAGTGGCACGAGATTGGCGCAATTCTGCGGCTGGACGCGACGGCCATCTCGGTTTGGATCGTGACCTTTAGCCTGACCGTATTTGCGGACCTGACGGTGGCGGTGGGCGTGGGACTGGCGCTGGCGGCGTTGCTCTACATTTATCGCGTGGCCGACACGACGACCGTGACGGCGGTGGATGATGACTATATCCGCGACGGCCTGCCGCATGTGCTGCAGGGGCGCATCATTCCGCCGTATGTGACGCTGCTGCGCATCCACGGGCCGTTTCTCTGGGGTACGACGGAGAAGCTGGTCGAGGCGACGGCAAAGATCGAAGAGTTTCAGCCGGTGGTGATTCTGCGACTGAGAAACATGACGGCGATTGATGCGACGGGGATTCACGCGATCGAAAGATTTGCGAAGCAACTGCGAGCGTCAGGCCGCACACTGATCCTGTGCGGCGCGATGCAGCAGCCCTCGAAGCTGCTGGAAGGTGCGCGCTTTGTGGATCACATGGGGCGCGAGAACATTATGCCGAATATCCAGGCAGCGCTGGACCGCGCGAAGGAAGTCTACGAGGCGCGGAACGCGGCATAAGCAGAGGCGAACGCCGAGCGCGAGCCCTTACTTGTTGAAGGGCTGCTTGTCGGTGATGCGGGGACGATTCTCGGCCTGGAGCTGCCTGCTGACCTGCTCCACTTCACGAAAAACACGAAGCAGATTGCCGCCGAGGATTTTGCGGCAGTCTGCGGCGGAGTAGCCGCGCGCCATAAGGGCGGCGGTGATTTTGGGCAGGTCGGCGGGCGAGTCGATGCCCTGCGGAAGCTGGCCGTTGACGCCGTCGAAGTCGGAGCCGAGGCCGACGTGATCGATTCCGGCGACTTTGGCGATGTGGTCGATTTGATCGATGAGTTCAGAGAGCGGCGGCCGCGGAATGCGGTCGGCGTATTGGCGCCGCAGCTTGTCAATCTCTGTCTGCGGCACTTCCTTTCCTTCTGCTTTGTACTTGTCTTTGAGCGCCTGCACGGCTTTGTTGGCTTCGGGTTCGATGGCTTTGAGAGCGTTGCGATAGGACTGCGAGACGAAGGCAGAGTAGAAGTTGACCTGGACGACGCCGCCTTTGGAGTCGGGACCACCGGAGTTGGCGATCGCGCGGAGCATGTCGTCGGTCATGTTGCGGGGCGAGTCGCAGAGGGCGCGCGCGCCGGAGTGCGATGCGATGACGGGCGCACGGGTGATGACGAGAGTGCGGTAGAAGGTGCGGTCGGAGACGTGGGAGATGTCGACCATCATGCCGAGGCGATTCATCTCATAGACGACATCTTTGCCGAATTCGCTGAGGCCCTCTTTGGTGTGGGGGACGTTGGCGTTGTCGATGTCGCCGGAGCTGTCGGCCCATCCGTTGGAGTTGGCCCAGGTGAGGGTCATGTAGCGAACGCCGAGGGCGTAGTACTGGCGCAGCAGGGCGAGCGAGTCTTCAATGGAGTGGCCACCCTCGATGCCCATGAGTGCGGCGAGCTTGTGCTCGCGATGGGCGCGCTCGATGTCGGCGGGCGAGGTGGCGAAGAGCATGGCATCGGGGTGGCGGGCGACCTGCTGCTTGACGGAGTCAATGAGGATGAGGGTGCGCCGGGCGTAGTGGCCCTTGTTCGCCTCGGGCTCGACCCAGATGGAGAAGAACTCAGCGCCGAGGTTGCCTTTGCGGGCGGAGTCGAGATTGAAGTTGCCGCCGTTGAGCGGATCGGCGAGGTCGTAGCCTTCATCGACGAAGCGCTGCGGTGTGTCGGCGTGGGTGTCAATGACGATGGCGGAGCGCTGCACGTCTTCGGGTGTGAGGTGCTGGGTCATTTTCGAGGAAGCCTTGGGTGTGGTTTGCGCTGGAGCCGAGGAAGCGAAAGCAGAGAGCGTGAGAACGAGCGAGAGCGGCGGAAGCAGAGCGGTGAGGGCGGTGACGGGCATTGCGATGAGTGTACAACGGAGCGCTGTGCGGGGGGACGGCGCGGGAGTGGTGCTGTTTCCGGATGGGCGACAGTGATCTCAGTGCTTGCAGATCCTGCCGCAAATATTGACGGGCCGCCCCGTCAAGTACGAGTTCACCGCCGGGTCCTCAGCGACAATGTAATCTGCAACAGCAAAGAAGTCTTCCCTCGTGCTGCTAGCCAACGCCTCCTCGCGAGTGAGCGCAATTCCTAACGGCTTGAAGTTGAAATGTGCGGATCCGCTCGGATCCTCAACTCTCATGTTGAAGTTTTCTGGCGAGGGTCGGACGGTGAGGTAAATCCAATGTCGCTCGTCTAACGCGGTATCGTCCCACCACTTCCCAATGCTCACAGTAAGACCAACGGTGATGTCAGGGTGGCCCGTCTGAAGCGTGGCAAAATAGACGGCATATGCGTCTGTGTCGCGTTTGAT
>JAGWML010000267.1 GCA_028873155.1 Acidobacteriota bacterium | reverse complement strand
CGCGAAGAATTCGCTTAACCCCGCGCTGCCCAGCTCGTGGATCGAAATTCATCCGGACAACACCGTGCTGATTCGCACGGGGAAGAATGATTTTGGCCAGGGCTCGGTCTACACGGCGTACCGACAGATTGTGGCGGAAGAGCTGAGCATGCGCTTCGAGGCCATCACCACGGTTGTGTCTGGAAGCACGCATGAGACGCCGGACGGAGGCGGCTCGTTCGACTTTCTGGGCCGGGGCACGCCGAACCTGCGCAAGGTGGCGGCGTACACCTACCAGGCGCTGCTTGATCTCGCCGCAAACAAGCTGGGTGTGGAGAAGAGCAAGCTGACGGTCAAGGACGGCATCGTCTCCGGCGGAGGTAAGAGCATCTCCTATGGCGACCTGATCCAGGGGCAGCAGTTGAACCTGACGATTCCCGTTCGCGGCGATCTGACCAGCATCATCGGGCTCTCTGTCGAGGGCAATCCACCGACGAAGCCCATGAGCGAGTACTCGGTCATCGGCAAGTCGTTTCCAAGTTCCGCGATTCAGGAGAAGGTTTCCGCCAAGACGGTCTGGGTGACGGACGTGCGTCTGCCGGAGATGATGCACGGGCGGGTTGTGCATCCCAAGACGCTCGGCTCGACGCTCGTGTCGGTTGGAAAACTCGACAAAACGAAGTATCCGCATGCGCAGGTCATCGTAAAGCAAAATCTTGTCGGCGTGGTTGCGCCTACCGAGTGGGAAGCGATTCAGGCTGCGCAACAACTGGCCGACGACACCAAGTGGACGGATTGGAAGGGGCTGCCGGGCAGTGACAAGCTGTATGAGTATTTGAGGCATGAGTCGGACTGGACCTCGACGCCGGTGACGAAGAGCGACGCGACCAAGGGCGATGCAGGCGCGGTTCTGGCATCGGCCAGCAAGAAGCTCTCCGCCACGTATCAGTTGTCGTACATGAAACATGCGCCGATTGGCCCAACCATGGCAGTGGGGGATGTGAAGTCGGACGGCATGGTGCACGTGCATACGCACAATCAGAATCCGCAGGAACTGCGCGGCGAGATTGCGCAGATGCTCGGAACCACGATTGACAAAGTCGTCGTGCACATCTATCCGGGGCCGGGCCATTACGGCCGGTCGAATGGCGGCAACGCGGGGGCGGAAGACGAGGCCGTAATCTTGTCGCAGGCTGTGGGCAAGCCGGTGCGTGTGCAATGGATGCGTGCCGATGATATGCAGTGGTCGACGCAATCTCCCGTCGCCTTCTCTGATGTGGAACTGGCCGTGGATGACCACGGCAAGCTTGCTGCGTATCAGATCGACCACTACATGCCGCCGATGCAGGACGACAGGCCGGTGGGCGCCGTGCTGGCGGGCCTGCCAACGATGCCTGCCCCCGATGTCCATGGTGATTTCATTACGTCGACAAGGAACAGCATCTCGGACGACTGGCTCTATGCGGAGACTGCAAACGTCACTGAGCGCGGGCATGGCACATTTCAGGTTGGCCAGAAGGCGTCGCCGATCGCCGTGGGCCTGCGCGATCACAGCATGCGCACACCGGTGCAGTTCCAGCAGAACTTTCCGCGGGAACTGGCCATCAGCGAAGCGGCAGCGCTGGCGGGCGTCGATGCAATTCAATTCCGCATCAACAACCTGAAAGAGGACCGCGCCATCGGTGTGCTGAAAGCGGTACACGATGCCTCAGGTTGGGATACGCGGCCATCGCCGCAGCCCCACGCCATGAGCGCGGGCACGGCGGTTGTGCGCGGCCGCGGAGTCTCGCTGATGCTGCGCGATGGCACATACTGGGCGTGCGCCTGCCATATCGCCGTCACTCCTTCCACAGGCGCGATCAAGGTGGAGAAGTGCACGTTGGCCGTGGACCCTGGGGTTGTTATCAATCCGGTGCAGTTGAAACGGCAGGTGGAAGGCGGAGCGATGATGGGCATCAGCATCGCGCTGATTGAAGAAGTGATCACCAATGAGAGCGGTATCACGCAGGACGACTGGATCAGCTACCCGATCCTGACCATGGCGGACATACCGGAGATCAAGGTGGAACTGATTCACAATCCAAAGGTCGGCGCATACGGCGGCGGCTCCGAGGCGGCAAATGCGCTGGCCGCGCCTGCGATTGCAGCGGCGTTCTACGACGCAACCGGAAAAGCGATTCGGAGACTGCCGATGAAACCCGCCTATGTGCTTGCTGCTTTAAAGGCGTAAGCGGGCAATGGGACTTCTGCAGATCCCCGTCCCGCCACGGCCGCCGGATCATATGACGTTGGCTTCCGCTCGATCTGCGCAAGCAACGGATTGGTACGCGCAGAGACGTCCGAGGATGCTGCGTCTTCGTCGAACACGGATCAACACAGGCGCAGACAGCGGGCAATGTTCAGGTGTCGGTGGGCTTCGCTAGACTGGGTGCTGCGGTGACGCGGGTGCATGTCCTTATGCGAGAACTGAAGATGAGCAGTGCACATTGCGAGGTTGCTCCGAGTCTCAGCGAGTGGGGATACGAAACGGTTGGGGCGTGAGGAGGAAGCATGGGCTGGCGCAGTGTTGCGGGTGGATTGTTGAGTGTGTGTCTGGCGGGGATTTCGGTCTGGGGCCAGGCGAGCGTACCAGGCCCCGATCTGTTCATGGGCAAGCCGCGCGTTGTGATTGTGAGCGATATCGGCAACGAGCCGGACGACCAGATGTCGTTTGTGCGGCTGTTGCTGTACTCGAACGAGTTCGATCTCGAAGCGATGATTGCGTCGACCTCGACGTGGCAGAGAAAGGCGACGCACCCGGAGACGATGCATCAGCTGATCGACGCTTACAGTCAGGTGCGCAGCAATCTGCTGCTGCATGCGAAGGGCTGGCCAACGGGTGAGTCTCTGCAGGCGAGGGTATTTTCAGGGCAACCCTCGTATGGGATGGAGGCGACGGGAGCAGGGAAGCAGTCGGCCGGATCCAAGGCGCTTGAGGAAGCGATGGAGCGGAAGGACGAGCGGCCGTTATGGATCTGTATCTGGGGCGGCGCGAACACGCTGGCGCAGGCGCTGATGGATCTGCGCGCGACGCATTCGGCGGAAGAGACGGAACAGTTGGTGAGCCGCCTGCGGGTCTATTCGATCTCGGACCAGGACGATGCGGGACCGTGGATCAGGCGGGAGTTTCCGGCGCTCTTTTACATTGTGAAGCCGAGCATGCCGAACGGCACGGAGTACTACTACGCGACGTGGACCGGAATCAGCGGCGACTTGTACTACCGCAATGGAGAGGGTGC
>JAGWML010000266.1 GCA_028873155.1 Acidobacteriota bacterium | reverse complement strand
CCAGTCAAGGCTGTTGAGGGTTGCCGCTCCCTGATGTTCGCGTCAACTGGAGGATGCCGCTCAGGACACAGCATTTCTGGTTTTGCTGTAGCCGCACACAGAAAGACAGGAGCAGAAGATCAGTGCCCCATTCTCATCGATTGGTTGACGATGAGAATGGGGCGTACTGGGCCCGTCTGTAATGGCCGTACTTTAGATAGTTCTATGTATGTAAACCGGGGACCTCAGTTGCCGGGCTCGGTTGAGAGAACCGGAATGCGCCGCAACACGAGAGTCAAGACAAGAGTGAGCAGCGCGACGGAAGGCGCGGCCAGCACGAGCCACGCGCCGAGCGTGTGCAAGGCGAGATTGCCCGAAGTGAGCAGAAGGGTGAGCGGCGCGGCGTGCAGCGCCGGAGCAAAAGCAGGCAGGGAAGACGATCCGAAGATGCGCCCGCCGAGGCGAACGAGGGGCAGGATCATGGCCAACTGCACCGGCATGGCTGTGTAGTTTGCCGCCTGAATGGCCGGCAGATTGAGCCGGAGCGCCAGTGCAATGACAAGGCACAGCGCGGTGGGAATGCCGATGACGGGCAGGCATCCAATCGCGAACCCAAGCGCAAGAGTCAAGGCGAGCCGTCGAGGGGAGATCCCCTGACTGAGCCAGCCCCGCACGCGGTTCTCGAAAGTGATGCTCCATCGCTTCATCGTTTCCCTCACCTTACCGGTACAGGAGATATCGGCAGGTGGATTTCGTTTGAAAATCCGTTGAAAGTACCAAATGCAACAACTGAGGGGAGCATAGTTCCAATGCAGGAAGAAAAGCTGTCCCACGATGGGCGCAAACCGGCCCCTCGAAAGTGGTATGTCGTGGCGCAGCGAAATGGGCGTTGCGGGGAAGGGCGCGGCTGGAAGATGGTTACCGGCGCAGAAGGCCGCGTGCGCGGAGCGTGGCAAGCACCTGCTCGACTTTCCAGTCGAGTGCGGCGGCGCCGTCGAGGGTGAGGTCGGCGCAGGCGGCGGTGGGACGCACGTAGCGCAGGCCCGCGGGCCGGACGGTCTCTTCATATTGCTGACGGACGGACTCGGCGGTGCGGCCGCGTTCTTCGGTGTCGCGGCGCAGGCGACGGTCGAAGCAGACCGAGTCGGGCGTGTCGACGTAGATGCGCAGGTGATAGAGGGGCAGCAACTCCGGGAAGTACAGCGCGAAGAGGCCTTCCACGAGAAGAACAGCGCGGGGTTGGACGGTCTCTGTGGTGCCGCGGACGCGAATGTGGTGGGCGAAGTCGTAGAGCGGCCGCTCGATGGCGTTGCCGCGCGCGAGTTTGGCGACGTGCTGGGCCAGCAGCGGGCTTTCAATGATGGCGGGATCGTCGAAGTTCTGGAGCGGCGTTCGGGTGCGGGCAGGTGGCTGAGGTCGCGGTAGTAGTTGTCGAGCGGGAAGGTGATGCCGTCGAGGGTGCGGGCCAGTTCGGCGGCGAGCGTGGACTTGCCCGAGCCGGAGGCTCCGGCGATGCCGATGACGACGGGCGGGAAGGGCAGACGCGCGGAGGCGGTTACAGCGGATCGACGGTCTGGCGTCAAAGGTTGGCTTCCAACAGAGAAGTGATGCCCGGCGCGAGCTGCTGGAGGAGGCGGCGCAAGCGGGAGCGCACCAATTGGCCGGTTTTGAAGACTTCATCGTGGCTGAGGGGCGTGGGGCTAAGACCGGCGGCCTGGTTGGTGACGCAGGAGATGGCGAGCACCTCCATGCCCATGTGGCGGGCGACGATGGTCTCCGGCACGGTGGACATGCCGACGAGCGTGGCGCCGAGGGCACGGTAGGCGCGGATCTCGGCGGGGGTCTCGAAGCTGGGGCCGCTGACGGCGATGTAGACGCCTTCGCTGAGGTCGAAGCCCTCTGTGGAAGCGATGTCCCTGGCGAGTCCGCGAATCCAGGGCGAGTAGGGCTCCGTCATGTCGAAGAAGCGCAGTCCCGCGCCGGGGCGCACGGCGAAGCGCGGCTCGTTGGGTCCGACGAGCGGGTTCCAGCCCATCATGTTGATGTGGTCGGTGATGAGGACAAGCTCGCCCAATCGATAGTCGGGCGAGATGGCTCCGGCGGCGTTGGTGAGGACGACGGCGCCGATGCCCATGGCTCCCAGGACGCGCATGGGGAAGGTGACCTGCCAGGGCGTGTAGCCCTCGTAAAAATGGACACGGCCCTGCATGAGGAGGACGGGCGAGCCACCCATGTGTCCAGCGACGATGCGGCCGGAGTGGCCTTCCACGGTCGATTCCGGAAAGTGCGGAATCCCGGAGTAAGGAATGAAGACTGGATCCTCGATGCCCTCAACGGCGTCTCCAAGGCCGGAGCCGAGGACCATGCCGACGCGCGGCTTGAAGGTGCCAAGTTTGTTGCGCAGGAAGGATACGGCTTCCTGCACCTGGTCAAAATAGCTGATTGGATGGCCGGCACTCATTCTTTCGAGATTCTACATTTACGCGGAGGCGCGGCGCAGTGCCACCTTTGTGCAGGATGAGAGGATGGAATCAAGATGGCACAAGGGAGAAGGCGGATGGCGCGATGAAGGAGATTGTGGCGGTAATCTTCGGGCTGGGGCTGATTGGCAATGCGCTGTTGTTTGTTCCGCAGGCGATGGCGCTGTGGCGCAAGAAGAGCAGCGAGGGTGTCTCGCTGGTGACGTTTGGCGGCTTCAACATTCTGCAGGCGCTGGGCATCGTGCACGGACTTTACCAGGGGGACTGGTCGCTGGTGATCGGAATGACGGCGAGCCTGCTGACGTGCGGCACGGTGACGGGGCTGACGATTGTTTATCGCTCGAAGCAACAGCAACGCGAAGGGAGGGCCTGAATCGTGTGCCGGAATATCAAGATTCTCTTCAACTTTGACCCGCCCGTGACGGAGAAAGAGATTCGCGCCGCGTCGTTGCAGTTTGTGCGCAAGATCAGCGGCTTTGCCAAGCCATCGAAGGCGAATGAGGCGGCTTTTGATGCTGCGGTCGATGAGATTGCCGCGGCCTCTGCTCGGTTGCTTAGCGCGCTGGAGACGACTTCTCCGCATCGCAATCGCGAAGAAGAGGCAGCGAAGGCCAAGGCGCGCGGCGCGGCGCGATTTGGGAATTGAACCTCCCTGCTCCGGTGACGCTGCCGATGGCGCTTTAACGGATGAAACGACTATGAAGGCACTACTAACTCTCGTTTTCGAACTGCTCCCAACCGGCATCAATTGTCAGCCGGTTAGATCGTTGGAATGAATACCAATTAGAACCGGACTTGCCTTTCTC
>JAGWML010000265.1 GCA_028873155.1 Acidobacteriota bacterium | reverse complement strand
CCGGCATGGTCCTCACCGGCCTGTGGATGTGGAAGGGCCACGTCGTTCTGCGGCTGCTCTCGAAGCGGCCGAACCCATGATGTGAAGAACGAGCGGCATTTCCATCGCGCCATGCAGCGTCTTCTCTTTGCATCGCATCATCCAACCAGCAGGACTCGCGCCCTTGGACCTCGCCGCCACACTCGGTTCCCGCCTGCTCGTCATCTACGACGGCCACTGCGGCCTCTGCAATCGCACCGTCCGCTGGCTCCTCGCCCGCGACCGCCACGACCGCCTTCGCTTCGCGCCGTCTCTCTCGCCGCAGGTCGCCGCGCTGCTCGCCCGTCACGGCTTCATGCCAGACTCGTCGCCCATCGGCCCCTCCTCATCCGGGCCCGGCACCATCCTTGTCATCCGTGCCGCCGGCACGCCAGCCGAAACGCTGCACACCCGCTCCGCCGCCGTCGCCGTCGCGCTCGCCGAGCTGCCCCGTCCCTGGCCCCTCGCGGCCCGCCTCCTGCGCCTCATCCCGCGCCCGCTCCGTGACACCGCCTATCGCCTCATTGCCCGCTGGCGCTACAGCATCTGGGGTCGGCTGGCGGCCTGCCCTCTGCCGACGCCCGAGCAGCGCGCGCACTTTCTGTAGGTCCAGCGGTCTCTAGCTCTTCCTCGCGGAGCGGGCGGCCGCCCCTACCACGAGCGCCACAATCTCCAGCCCAATCCCCACGCCCACCATCAGGCCTCGCTCAAAGTCGCTCCCCACCGCCTCATGCACCAGTCGCGGCCCCACCCCGCCTGCAACTCCCAGCATGAGTCCTGCAACCAGCAGCATCAGTGATGCCCGCATCATTTTCGTCGGCTCCCGCTCCAATCGCTTCCAAACCATGGCCCTGCATCCTCCCGCACCAGTCGAATTCAATTCTGCCGCGCGCAACGCCTGCGCTTCCAGACCACCATCAGGTTCGCCCCAATTGAAATCCCCAGCAGCAGCCCAACCACGCCATCCAACCCATCCCGCGCCGCCTGTCCCGCGGGATGCTCCAGCAACCGCAGCAGAAGTCCCACCGCCAGAGCTCCGTTCGCCAGCACCCGCTGCCACCGCATATTTCCACTCCCGTCCCAAGCGCATGAACTCATCGCCGTCTCCTCTCAATCCCGCCACTTGTACCACGCCATCAGTCCCAGCTTCACCGTCATCATCCCCAGCAGAACCCCCATTAGATCCCACCGGATCACATGATCGTGAAAGATGTGATATTCCAGCAGGCAGCCCAGCCCCAGCGCGCCCGCAATACCCGCCGCGCTTGTCGACCGCTGCCTGTGCTCCAGAAACCGCTCATCCACAAACCGCCCCAACAACGGCACTTTGCACAACATCGATTCCCTCATCCATTTTTCTCCAGTTCAAAAATCTCGTCCGTCCCGCACTCAAACACCCGCGCAAAGGTCAGCGCCAGCGCCAGGCTCGGCACATACCGGTTCCGCTCAATCGAATTGATGCTCTGCCGCGAAACCCCCGTCGCCGCTGCCAGCTCTTCCTGCGTCCAGCCTCGCGCCGCACGCAGCTCCTTCACTCGATTCACAACCCCTGCTTCCATCGCTCACTTCCATGTCAAGCCAGCTTTCCATCTCAACTTACCTCCCTTCGTGATGAATGTCAAGCTAGCTTTCCATTTTCTTCCACACTCCCTGGACCCACCCGCACATCGGCCAGCCCTTTATTCCTGCTAAAATCAGTCTTTCAATCACCCTGCCCCGCGGGCCATCCTGCCCAGGGGTCCAGCCCGGCCGCCCTTCCGCCCGGGTGGAGAAAGCCCGCACCATGCCGGAAGCATCCAAGCTCAAGTCCGTTACCTACGCCGACGCCGGTGTTGACATCACCAGCGGCGCCCGCGCCAAGGATCGCATCAAGTATTTGGCGCAAAAGACCTTTAACCGCAATGTCATCGGCGGCATCGGCGGCTTCGGCGCGCTCTTCCGGCTTGACCTCCAGCGGTGGAAAAACCCCATCCTCGTCAGCTCGGCGGACGGCGTCGGAACCAAGCTCAAGGTGGCCTTCGAACTCGGCCTGCACCAGTCCGTCGGCGCGGATCTCGTCAACCACTGCGTCAACGACATCGCCGTGCAGGGCGCAACGCCTTTGTTTTTCCTCGATTACCTCGCCTCCGGCAAGCTTGACCCCCAGGTCACCGAGGCCGTCGTCACCGGACTTGCCGAGGCCTGCAAGGCCAACGCCTGCGCCCTCATCGGTGGAGAGACCGCGCAGATGCCCGGCTTCTACACCGATGGCGAATACGACCTCGCCGGCTTCATCGTCGGCGCCGTCGATCGCGACAAGCTCATCACCGGCGCGGGCATCAAGCCCGGAGACGTCCTCATCGGACTTCCCTCCACAGGCCTGCACACCAATGGATACTCGCTCGCCCGCAAACTGCTCTTTGAGGTCGCCGGTTACAAGCCCACCCAATACGTTACGGCCATCAAGGAGAAAGCCGGCGCGGCCCTGATGAAGACCCACAAAAGCTACCTGCACGTCATCCAAAAGCTCGTCGCCGCGGGCGTCACCACAGGTATGGCCCATATCACCGGCGGCGGCATGACCGAGAATCTGCCCCGCATCCTGCCTAAGAGCACCGGCGCGCAAATCGAGCTGGGCTCCTGGCCCGTACTGCCCATCTTCGACCACCTCCGCGATCTCGGCCAGGTTCCGCAGGAGGAGATGATGCGCACCTTCAATATGGGCATTGGCCTCATCGCCGTCATTCCCGCCGCCAAATTCACGCGCGCCAAGTCCCTGCTCGACCGCGCAGAGGAGAAGTTCTACGTCATCGGCCGCGTCATCAAGGGCGAGCGCCGGGTCCAGTACACCTGAGGTTTCAGCCCGGCACGAATCCGGGCGCCCCAGGTCAGGCGCCACTGCATCGCGCCTGACTTGGGAAAGGGATCTGGGATAAGGAGAGTTAAAAATTGGAGAGCCCGTCCCAAAATCACCCCCTCAGGCTTGGCATTCTCATCTCCGGCCGCGGCTCCAACATGATCGCGATTCACAACAGCATCCGCGACGGTCGCCTGCCCGGCGTCGAGATCGCCATCGTCATCTCCAACACCGCCTCCGCCTGCGGCATCGCCGTCTGCCGCGAGCTCGGCGTTCCCTGTGAAGTTCTGCTCTCCAAAGGCCGCCCCCGCGCCGACCACGACGCCGACGTCGCCGCCTGTCTCCGCCGCCACAACGTCGATCTCGTCGTCCTCGCCGGCTACATGCGCCTGCTCTCGCCCGAATTCATCCACGCCTTCCCTAACCGCATCATCAATATCCACCCCTCG
>JAGWML010000264.1 GCA_028873155.1 Acidobacteriota bacterium | reverse complement strand
CGATGACCAGGGTGACTTCTCCACGCGGCGCTGCAACAAGGCTAGTGTGGATCTGGAGCCCCTGACAACCGACGCGGACGTAGCAGAGGTACGCGCTCTGCTTGAGCGGCATCGCGACCTGACGGGCAGCCCTCGGGCGGCGTGGATTCTGGAGCATTGGGCGGATGCGCAGCCGCGATTCATCAAGGTCTTCCCGCATGAGTACAAGCGCGTGTTGAACGTGCCGCGGGTGGAGTCAGTGTACGTCGCTCCGACAACTTGGTCGCCTCTGGTGGCGGCAGCAGCAGAGGTGCAGCATGGGTAAGGTCACTGGTTTTCTTGAGCTGGAGCGCGAACAGCCAACGCGGCGCAAGCCGGAAGAGCGCATTCACGACTGGTTCGAGATTTACAATCCGTTCCCGGAAGAGAAGCAGCGCGAGCAGGGTGCACGTTGCATGGATTGCGGAGTTCCCTTCTGCCACACCGGATGCCCCGTGAACAACCTGATCCCGGATTGGAACGATCTCGTGTACAACGGGCGTTGGGAGAACGCTATCCGTCGCCTGCATGCGACAAACAACTTCCCTGAGTTCACCGGACGCATCTGCCCGGCTCCGTGTGAAGCCTCCTGCGTACTAGGCATCAACATGCCGCCGGTTTCGATCAAGCTGCTCGAGCGCAGCATCGTGGAGCGCGCCTGGGAGGAAGGCTGGATTCATCCTGAGCCGCCGGAGAACAATACCGGCAAACGCGTGGCCGTGGTGGGCAGCGGACCCGCGGGCCTGGCGGCAGCCCAGCAGCTTCGTCGCGCTGGTCACTCGGTCACGGTCTACGAGAAGAATGACCGCATCGGCGGACTGCTTCGCTACGGCATTCCTAATTTCAAGCTTGAGAAGCATGTGATTGATCGTCGACTGGAACAGATGCGCGCCGAAGGTATCACCTTCCTGACCAACGCGCATGTCGGCGGCAATGTGCCGGTAGAGGCTCTCACGGAGCACTACGACGCTATTTTGCTCTGCGGCGGCGCGGAGCATCCGCGTGACCTGAAGATCCCGGGGCGCGAGCTCAAGGGCGTTCACTTTGCGATGGAGTTCCTGCCGCAGCAGAACCGACGCAATGAAGGCGACATCGTGGATGAATCGACGGCCATCAGCGCAAAAGGCAAGCGGGTCGTCATCATTGGAGGTGGCGATACCGGCGCCGATTGTCTGGGAACAAGCCATCGCCAGGGTGCGCTCAGCGTGCACCAGTTTGAGATCATGCCCAAGCCGCCTGACAGCCGTGCGAACTCGACTCCGTGGCCTCTCTGGCCTCTGCAACTGCGCACGGAAAGCGCGCACGAGGAGGGCGGAATTCGCGACTGGAGTATCAACAGTATTCGCTTTACCGGCGACGAAAAGGGCAACGTGAAACAACTGCACGGCGTGCGCGTGGGACCGCCGCCTAAGTTTGATGCAATTCAAGGGTCCGAGTTCATCATGGATGCGGACCTCGTTCTGCTTGCGATGGGCTTTCTCGGGCCCATCAAGAATGGGATGCTGGAGCAGCTTGGAGTTGCTCTGGATGGGCGCGGCAACGTGGCCACAACGGACTATAAGACCTCGGTGGATGGAGTCTTCGCGGCCGGCGATATGCGGCGCGGCCAGTCGCTGGTGGTCTGGGCCATCTCGGAGGGGCGCAAGGCTGCAGCCGCGGTGGACAGCTATCTTGTTGAACAGTCCGAGCCAATCTCGATTCTGCGTCGAAGCTAAGATCGTCTCAGTATCATCAACCAACGGCGTGCCCAGATGGGTACGCCGTTTTGCTTGATTAATGAAAAAAAGCGTCCAAGCGTTTTGACTCGCGACCTCCCTTTGCACCGAATCTGCTTTCCTTGTTGACGAATTCCTGCTTGCCTGCATCTTACGGACTGGAACGGCAGACAGGAAATGGCATCGGGGGGAGAAGGTATGGATTCCGATGGGGCTCCGTATTCCTCTGTCATGGACGCGTTGACAGAGATTGCATTGAATCTGCGTTGGTCATGGAACCATGCAGCCGACGATCTGTGGGAACAACTCGATCCTGAGCTGTGGGAGCAGACGCGGAATCCGTGGGTCATGCTGCAGACCGTCTCGCGCGAACGACTCGGCCATGTCGTCGCAGATCCGAAGTTTGTTCAGCTGATTGGGGAGATTCATCGCCGGCGCAAGTACCGCGAGGAACAGACGAGCTGGTTTCAGCAGGCCTACCCGAGTCCGCCCTTTCAGTCCGTGGCGTATTTCAGCATGGAGTACATGCTGAGCGACGCACTGCCGATTTACTCCGGCGGGCTCGGCAACGTCGCTGGAGACCAACTGAAGGCAGCCAGCGATTTGGGGGTTCCAGTCATCGGCGTTGGCCTGCTCTATCAGGTCGGTTACTTCCGCCAGAGAATCGACGCAGATGGCAACCAGCAGGCGCTTTATCCGTTCAATGAGCCAGGGCAGCTTCCCATCCGTCCCGTACGCCAGACGAATGGCGACTGGCTGAGAATTTCGCTGGAGCTCCCAGGATGCCGGCTCTGGATTCGGGCATGGCAGGTGGCAGTGGGCCGCTCGCAGCTCTACCTCCTCGATACCAATGATCCTGCCAATCTGCCCGAATACAGGGGCATCACAGGCGAACTGTATGGAGGTGGTCCGGAACTCCGCATCAGTCAGGAACTGGTGCTGGGGATTGGCGGCTGGCGTTTACTGCGCGCTCTGGGAATCCAGCCGGATGTCTGCCACCTCAACGAGGGGCACGCGGCCTTCGCCGTACTTGAGCGAGCACGCGATTATATGAACAAGGAGAATGTGGATTTTGAGACAGCGCTGACCGCAACGCGCGCTGGTACTCTCTTCACCACGCATACACCCGTTGCAGCGGGGTTCGACCGTTTTCCGGCAGCACTGGTCGAGCGCAACCTCAGGGGATACGCGCAGGAGCAGTTGCACATCCCCATGTCTGAACTGCTGGCGCTTGGGCGCCAGAACGCGGGTGACGAAGCCGAGCCATTCAGCATGGCATTGCTCGCGATGCGCGGCAGCGGCGCTGTCAATGGTGTCAGCCGCCTGCATGGCAAGGTCAGCCGCCAGCTGTTTCAAAGCAATTTTGCGCGATGGCCCGAGGCCGAGGTGCCCATCGGCTCCGTGACAAATGGCGTCCACATTCCCATCTGGGATTCGGACGTGGCGGATGCGCTCTGGACAGAGGCATGCGGAAGGAGCCGCTGGGACGGGGATCCGAGCGAGATTGCAGAGGGCTTCAGGCGTATTCCGGATGCACGGATATGGACGATGCGCTACACCTCGCGCCAGGGACTGGTGGCCTTCATCCGCGAGCGC
>JAGWML010000031.1 GCA_028873155.1 Acidobacteriota bacterium | reverse complement strand
TCGGGGGATCGTGCGGGGTTATGTGAGCACCATCGGTCTGGATCCTTCGGAATGGGTTGTTCGTTTCCTGAATGAGTCGGGACCCGCAGGGCAACAAAGCCCGGACGGGGAAACCTGGACTGAATTCGCTGCAAATGTGGGTCGAACGCGCATCATGAAGCGGGAAGCGGATGATCTGCGATTGCGCTGGATTGCGGCCACGGTGGGGATGTCCGTGGTTTCGGCTGCCGCCTTTGTCACGGTTCGCTATTGGGGCGTAAGAGCCGGCTGGTGGAGCACGATGCTGCCCCTCCATCCTATTGTCGTCAAAGCCCAATCCGTCTCCATCTCTCTTCTACGGCTTCTGATCCCCTAAATGGGTCGATCGGCCCTTTCCACTCCATTGCAGCGTTTCAATGCAGGAAATTGCCCTTGGGCGCGTGCCTTCTTCCATTCGCACCATCCTCTTTGCGGCGCCGAGGCGGGAAAGGTACCATAAGAGGATGCGCTCTCGGGTTTCTGCCTCGGAGCGCAGGCTTGTCCCCTCGATCTTGGCCGGCGTTCTTCTCCGGTCAGTCCAGCTCATCGATTGCCCAACAGCAATCACGGCAGGCCATCCTAAGAAAATCCCTTCAATGGGGAGGAATACGAAGTTGAGCGACCGGTTCTTGTTTACTTCCGAGTCTGTGACCGAGGGGCATCCCGATAAGATCGCCGATCAGGTTTCAGACGCCATTCTGGATGCGTGCATGGAGCAGGATCCTTACAGCCGAGTGGCCGCTGAGACGCTGACCGCCACGGGCCTCGTGATGATCGCGGGCGAGATTACGACCAAGGCCTACGTGGATTTCCAAAGCCTGGTCCGCGGTGTGGTGGCCTCGATCGGCTACGATAACGCGCTCTATGGATTCGACTCGAACACGTGCGCCGTGATCTCCACCATCAACAAGCAGTCGGGCGATATTGCTCAGGGCGTGGACACGGGCGGCGCGGGCGATCAGGGCATGATGTTCGGCTACGCTACTAACGAGACCCCTGAAATGATGCCTGCCCCCATCTCGCTGGCGCACAAGTTGACGCAGCAACTGACAACAGTCCGCAAGAATGGCAAGCTGCCTTATCTTCGGCCCGACGGCAAGAGCCAGGTCACCGTGGAGTACGATGAGCACGGCAAGCCCGCGCGCATTGACGCCGTGGTCATCAGCAGCCAGCACTCTGAGACCGTGACCAATGAGGAGCTGCATGCGGACATCCTGAAGCATGTCATTCAGGCTGTGCTTCCCGCCGAGTGGCTAGATGAGCACACCAAGTATCACATCAATCCCACTGGGCGCTTCGTAATTGGCGGACCGATGGGCGACTCCGGGCTGACGGGCCGCAAGATCATCGTGGACACCTACGGCGGTATGGGACGTCACGGCGGCGGCGCCTTCTCCGGCAAGGATCCGACAAAGGTAGACCGTTCGGCAGCCTACATGGCGCGCTACATCGCCAAGAACATCGTTGCCGCGGGACTGGCAGACAAGGCTGAAGTGCAGCTGGCGTATGCCATCGGCGTAGCCGAGCCGGTGAGTGTGCTGGTGGAGACCTTCGGCACCGGCAAGCTGAGCTCTGCGCAGCTCACCGCTCTGGTGCGCAAGAACTTCTCGCTCACTCCGAAGGGCATTATCGAAAGCTTGAACCTGCGCCGGCCCATCTACCGGAAGACAGCGGCCTACGGGCACTTTGGCCGGACAGGTGCGGAGTTTACCTGGGAAGCAACCGACAAAGCCGCCAAGCTGGCCGAGCAGGCAGCCGTCGCCGCCAACGCAAAGTAGATAAAAGGCCAATCCGAAGCCGAGAAGCGGAGTTCTCCACGCGAGAGTTCCGCTTCTTTTTTTGTCCGGATGCGTCCATGCAATAGAATGCTTCGGTACTCATCTTTCCCAGATCGTGAGGCAGTAATGACGCGTGTTCTCTCGCTGGTGGCGGTCCTGTGCCTGAGTGCGGGCGCAATGGCACAGTCCGCAGTTCCCTGGTCGTACCAGGGCAAGTACGGACCGCTCGCATGGGGTAAGCTCAGCCCGGCCTATCGCATCTGTTCTGACGGCCACGAGCAGTCGCCGATCGACATTCGCGGAGCCCATCGCAACAAGGCGCTGCAACCCATCGAGTTCCACTATCTGGCGGGCGGAGTCACGCTGGAAAACGTGGGCTATACGCTTGAGGTTCACGTCCATCCTGGCAGCTACATCATCGCCGCCGGCACGCGCTACAACCTCGAGTCCTTCACCTTTCATCATCCCGGCGAGCATGCGGTCAATGGCCGTTTGACAGACATGGATGTGCAGCTTGTCCACAAGAGCTCGGACGGCAAAGTGGCTATTGTGTCGGCGCGCTTCGCAGAGAATCCAGATGCGCCGAATGCCACGCTTGCGGGCCTGTGGCAGCACCTGCCAACCAAGCCCTTCGCCACTGAAAATGACCCCGACATGGTCAATCCTGGTGGGCTTCTCCCCGGCAACCGCGGGTACTGGACCTATATGGGTTCACTGACAACGCCTCCGTGTACGGAAGGTATCCGCTGGTTTGTAATGGAGCAGGCGGTCCCGCTGAGCACGGATCAACTGAAGGAATTCGCGAGCCTGTTCGGGATCAATTCGCGCCCGCTGCAGGACAAAGAAGACCGCCAGATCGAAGCAAACCAGTAGTTCTTATTGGTCGGCCTGGATGAGCGCCAGTGTGAAGCCCGGCTGGCCTTCGCGCACACTCGCGGAGACGCCCGTCATGTCCGTTACGAGGTAGTGCGCCGCGCTCAGCTCTGAAGCGGGATGGGAAAAGGTGGTGGCGATCACAGTGCAGCCTGCCTCGCGTGCCGCCTGCGCGCCCGATGCGGAATCTTCGAAGGCCACGCAATCGCGCGGAGCGAGCCCAAGAAGCGCAGCCCCGGCGAGAAATGGCTCAGGGTGCGGCTTACCGTAGGTGACGCGTTCCGCAGTGACGATCGCCTGCGGCGCAGGTATGCCGCCCGCGGCCAAACGGACGCGCGCCAAGCGCTCGGTGGCGCTGGTGACGACAGTCCAGCCATTCGCCGGCAGTGCGTAGAGCAGTTGCAGCACGCCCGGCAGCACTTGCAGCCCCTCGTTGTCCTCTACCTCGAAATCTTCAATGATCTTGAGCTCGGCTTCCGCGTCCAGGTCCGGGCGAAGACGGATCACACTGTCGATGGCGCGCCTGCCGTGCACAACACTCATTGCGTATTGCGGATCGACGCCGCGCAATCGGGCCCACTTTGTCCAGCTTCGCTCGACCGAGCCCAGGGATGAAATCAGGATTCCATCCATATCGAACAGAACGCCCTTGCAGGCGATGTAGAAAGGGCGCGCGGGGAGGGACATGCCTTCATTGTATCGGCAGGGTGCGCCGCGTCAGTGCTTTGCGTCTGCGACCTGAGGCTGCTTCTCGATGAATCGAATGTGCGGCGGATCGGACAGAGGAATCGATGCGGCGATGGATGCCGATTGCCTGCCCTCCGTGACGTGATTCACACCAAGCACGACAGCTCCTTGCGCGATCGTTGCGTCGCCCGTCCATTGGGTGAATCGCTCGAGACCTGCCGGAACCTGAGCCGCACCAGCTGACACAGCGCCGCGCCGCCAATCAAAGCGAAGCGAGCCCTTGGCGGTGGAGGCAAGGTCCGCACCTGAAAACCCAGTCAACTCCGCGGTTCCGTTGGCCGCAAACGAACTTCCTGTGCAGCGGAGTCCGAGAAATCTGCACACCGATCCCGCGTTGGCGCCCTCCAGACTGCCCTCCATCGCGTATTTCGGCTTATCCCCTTGCGTGACCGTGCCTGAGGCATGGAATTGGCCACCAAAGAGACCCGAATCAATGCTGGCAACATCCACAGAGGTGCGCTCGATATGGAGTTCGATGCGCGCTTTTTGCAGCTGCACCGGTCCGATGTCCATTTCATTTGCCTGAACAAATACGCGCACTTGCGGCCACGGCGTCGCGCTCGCGGAGGTCCATCGCGCGATGAGATCAGACAGCGCGCTGCCCTGCTTGCGCGCCCCGAGCAACGCGGCCTGCACGGTTGCGGCATTCAACGTATCAAAGTCGAGATGCAGCACCGGACGGCAATCCTGCCTCTCGGCACAGGTTTGCGTGATCTTCAGGTCGCCGGTTCCCTTCAGCGGTCCGTAAACAAATTCCACCGAATCCACTACCCAACCGCCGGGATTGAAGTGGATGGTAGCCTGCGCAATCTCGACAGGGCCGGCAAGTTGATCGGCCTTCCAGTTTGCATTGCGCAGGGTCATCGTGCCGAGAATCTGATCCTTCTGCGGATTCGCAGCGGCAGAACTGGACGCATCGGCAGCGTCCTGGTCGGCGGAAGACGCAAAGCCAGGACGCGACTCCTCGGCAGACATCCAGGGTCCGGATGCATGCAGATCAAGCATTGCGGGATCACCAGCCATATTGTTCAGAATTGCGAACTGGTCAGTGCCGACAGTCTGAGCCATCTCCTTCAAACGAGCAAAAGCACCCGGACCCTGGAGCGATATTGCATACCCGCCACGGGAGAGGGTCATGTCGAAGTTGAGCGGAGATTCGCCGCCTGCGGGCAGGGGAATCGATGCGGTCAACGCCGCCTCTCCCGACGCAGTTGCGCCGGCGTCCAGCACGACTGTACTGACCTCGATGGGCTGCTTGAGCGCATTGCCGGTCAGTTTGAGCCCGTCCACCGTCAGGCTGCCTGCCAGCAGCGGGGCGGGAGCCGCATTCGCTGGTACTGTCTTGTGCGGATTCCCTCGCCTTCTGCTGCGGGATGGCGCGGGCTTTACGGGAAGCTGCGGAACGGGGCCTGGGATATTGCCGGCAGTGTAGGCCAGCTCTCCATTGATCGATCCCGCGGCCTGCAGGCTCTCATCCATGCCGTTGCGCAGAGTTCGCAGCAAGTCGAGTGCAGCCTGCGCAGGAATACGCTGCAACTGGATTTGGAGCTGTTGCGCAGCAGTGGACTGCAAGGCGCCGCTCACATGCACCCGGCCCTCGCCAAGAGGGGAATCGCACGCCAGCTTCTCGATGGAACGCGCGGAGTAGTGGGAGACGAAGCTGCAGTTCGCATCAAAGTCAAGCGGAGTGGAGGGTGCAAACTCCGCGCGATGCACGCCGGTGGCGCGCAGCCTCGTCTGCACGTTGGCAGACTCAGCCGACCCGTCAAGCTGAAGATCGCCGCGCAGGTCCCCGCGCCACCCCGGATCAGAGCCCAGCACGAGGCGGCTCAACTGTCCAAGCTGCGCATCGCGCCAGTCCATCTCCAGGTGGATGGGCATCTGGCGAAGCTGCTGAGACTGCCCCACGCGGCCTTCCACGCGAAGGATTCCGGTATCGGCCAGGTCGAGGCTTACATCTGTCCGGGCGGGCTGGCCGCGCAGGCGGATGCGCCATTCGCCGGGCCTGTCCTGCCACAGATCGATGTCGGCGTTGACCAATGAATAGGGAAGCTTTTCCAGACCGTTTTTGATGTTGATGCGCGACTCGGTCGCTTCAAGATAGGGTAACGGCCTGCCCTCGGCCTTCGGGCCGCCATGTGCCTGCGCTGCGGTGCGGAAGAGCTCATTGATGTTCCATCGCCCTGAAGATGATCGGACCAGATTCAGGCTGGCCTCATCCACGCTGATACGGCTGATCTCAAGACGTCCGCGCCAGAGCGAGAGCAGGCGAATGTCCGCGGTTACGCTGTTCGCATGCAGGACCGGCTCAGCGCCGTAGGCGGGATCTTCGGCAACCGTCAAATCCGTCAGCACAAAGCCCGGCCGCGGCAAGAGCCTGAGTTGCACAGAGGAGAGCCTCACCGGCCGGCCCAGCGAGGCGGAGATGAGTTGCGCTATGCGGGTTTGATAACGGCTGACGCTGACCCATGGAGGAACGAGCAAGCCAGCGAGCAGCAACGCGATCACCGCCGCGGCAAAAACAACCCGTTTTCTGCTCCACCACGCCCGCTTCCCCTGGTCCGTCATGCTCATCTATCGTAATCTTCTTTGCCGGGTTGCTGGCTCAACGGATGACATGGAGTGTGCGGTCCCAGCGTGTTCCCGTAAAGAAATGCAGGGCCACATGTGCCAGCCAGGCGACATTGCTGGCCAGCCCTGTCCTCTCATACTCGCTTTCAGGTGTCTGGAAGGACCAGTAATTAAACATGGGCCGGCCCACGATGTTGGCCCGCGGAACAAATCCCCAGTACCGGGAGTCGAGGCTGTTGTGGCGATTGTCACCCATCATAAAGTACATGCCGGGCGGAACAACCAGATCTGCGCCTTGAATGAGGCCGGGCATGGCTACAGACCATGCTTCGGTCGCGCCCATATCCGGAGTCATTGGGACCGCAGGAAAGTCATCGAGATACTCGCGATAATTATCCGGCGTGGTGGGCTGCGCATGGGGTTCATTCTGGGCCACGCCATTGATGATCGGCACGCCATCCCGCAGGTGAATGTGATCGCCGGGAATCGCGACGAGTCGCTTGACGAGAAACAGGTACTGCGGCTGTCCGTTGGCATCCAGATCCGGTACAGGCTTCAGAAACACGACCACGTCGCCGCGCTTCGGCTCTCGATAGCGAACCAGTGGCATCCACTTCGCGGGAGGAGCCAAAGTGATGCGATCGACCAGCAGGTGATCGCCCACCAGCAGCGTATTTTCCATCGAGCCGGACGGAATGACGAAGTTCTGCGCGAGAAAGGTGAGGATGAAAAGGCCGATGACCAGCACGTGGCAGATGCCGGCAAGAGCTTCAAAGGGCGTCTCTTCGACGTGTGCCTGCGCAGATTCGGCGGGTTCGGGGACAGTTGCCGTGCGGGATGCGGTCTTCTTCGCTGTGACTTCTTTCATCATTCCACTCTGAAAGCACTTGAGGAGCAGGTTGGGACCGCAGACTCGGATCAAGCTCAGTGAACGGTCTGAAAAATGCGCTCCCAACGGGCAAAAGCAGTCAGCCGCGCAACGAGTCCTGTGCCGTGTCCGAGTCTATCATTTTCGCCGTCTGCCGCATCTGTCGCCGAGGGGCGGCGCAGTGAGAAGTAGATGACAATGGGCCTTGCCATAATGGCATCGCGCGGGACAAGCCCCCAGTAGCGCGAGTCTTTGCTGTGATTGCGATTGTCGCCGAGCACGAAGAACTGATCGGGGGGCACCACCAGGTCACCGTTCTGCGTGAGATGCTGCAGAGCAAGCCACCAGGTCGGGTCTACGTTTGGATCGGTGTACATTTTGGAGGGAAAGTTGTCGCGGAACTGATTCTCCGGAGCGGGCTCAAAGACGGCGTATGGCTCCTGAAGCGAAACGCCATTCACGATGACCTGCTGGCCATCCAAGCGAATCCGGTCACCGGGCAGGCCCACCACTCGCTTGATGAGGTAGTCCGGCATCGAGTGATGGAAGACAACGATGTCGCCGCGCTCCACGGGACGGTGGGGCAAAAGCCAACGCCCCGGATTGGCGGCACTGCCTGCGGGAGCAAAGGTCTGCTTGTTGACGAGGAGAAAATCGCCGACCAGAAGCGTCCTCTCCATACTTTCAGAGGGAATGAGAAAAGGCTGCAAGAGAAACGTAAGGATGAACAAAGCCACAACGAGCGTGCGCAGCAGCGAAGTGAGCGCCTCGGTTAGCGGAGGAAGGCCGTGGGACGACGGCCGCCCCTGTGGTCCGCCGGAGTCACGTGACGCGGTCATCGCGTCTCCTTCTTGCCGGCTCCTGTTTTCTCGCCTCCTGCCGTGTGGTGTGTGCGCGCCTCCGCCCCGGCACCTCGCATCCGCGAGAGCGCTCGCCGAGCAGCTTCCTGCTCCGCATGCTTCTTTGTGCCACCGGATCCACGCGCCAGCAACTTTCCAGCTTCCCCCCCGGCAGGCCGTAAATGCACCTCCACGAGGAATCGCTTGCGGTGATCCGGCCCGCTCTCGCTTTTCAGTACATAGATGGGCGTGCCTGCGTGCGTGCTTTGCAGATGCTCCTGCAAGGCGGACTTGAAGTTGCCGAGAGCCTGCCCAGAGCGCAACTGTTCGGCCAACTGGTCGGCCGTCTCGCCCATCACGCGAGCGCGGACAAACCACCTCACTGGATCAAGGCCGGCGTCCAGAAAGAGCGCGCCAATCACCGCTTCCATCGCGTTGGAAAGCACCGTGCTCTTGCGGCGCAGGCCGCTGCGATCCTCTCCGCGGCTGAGAAGCAGGTGGCTGCCAAGCTGAATTCGATTGGCAACCTCGGCCATATGGTCGCGGCTGACCAGCTGCGCGCGGACCCTGGTCAACTCGCCCTCCTGCCAATCGGGATGCAGGCGAAAGAGAATCTCGCCCACCACAAGACCCAGAACCGCATCGCCCAGGAACTCGAGCCGCTCGTTGTCCTCAAGCGCAGAGATCTCTTTACCGGCTGACTCCTGCGCCTTCTGATTGGCGAGCGAGCGGTGGGTCAGCGCGCGGACGAGCAGCGCAGGCTCGGCGAAGCGATGTCCGAGTGCATCCTCCAGTTCGATTCGTCCGGCCTCCACTGGTTTCCTGTCCCCTTCTGCGTTCACGATGAGGAAATCGCCGTGCGTTTTTTCAATGCGTTCGGCCCGGCAGGCCGGCGACACTTTCACTCCGTTGGACGGACGCCGAGCCACAGGGACACCTCACGGCTTTGATTTCGGCGCGGAGCCGCCCGTGCCCGGTTGGCCTCCTTTGGGCGCGACATCGGAGGAATCATCTGCGGCATCGTCTTCACAGCTATGACCCGGAATCGCGTACGCCGAACGGACTCCGCGCTCCGCCGCAAGCCGCGTGTCCTGCTGGCCATCGCGGACCGCCAGAGCCTGCTGGTATTCCGCCACAGCCTGCTCACGCTTGCAATCCAGATCGAGCATCCGGCCCAGGTAAATGTGCGACCAGGCGAGCAGGCGCGGCTCCTTGCCCATCGCAATCGTCTTTTGGAAGTCCTCGATGGCCTGCCCCGGATTGCCTTTGAGAATCTCGACCCGGGCGAGGATGAAGTGCGCTCGCGCCTCGTCGTTCGTGGAGCCGGACGAAGCGGAAGGCTCCGCCAGCGCCTGTTGAGCGAGCTTTGCCGCGCCAGCGGAGTCTCCGGCCTGAATGCGTGCCTCGGCCAAATCGAGTCCGCTCAGTTCCGCGCGCCTGGGATGCTGCAGCACGTCGTCGTCGGCACTGGCGTCAAAGTCCAGCTGCCGGGCGCGATGAATCTGCTGATCCACGTCCATGCTGTAGACCATTTCTCCGATGGTGTCACCGATTCCAGCGGGCTGCTTCTCAAACTGCAGGAGTTGCTCGTAAAAGTACTGCGTCAGGACGTAGCCCTGCTTCATGTCATGGTGAACCGCGGCGACACGCACTGCCTCGACCGTGTCCTTATACTGCTGCAGTTCGCGTTCGTAGCGTGGGAGAGCAGAGCGGTCGACGTCGGGCGGAATTCGATAGACCGGCACCGCCGTATCCATGGTCCGCGCCTCAATCGCTTTGATGAGGCACTCCACGGTGAGGGCCACTGTGTTGGAGCGGAAGACGAAAGGCAGAGGAGCGTCGCGAATCTCTTTCAATACAGGCTGCGTCCGATCGACCGCAGTGGCTCGGATATAGAGCAGAGGCTCGATGATGTAGTGCAGATAGGTGTGGCGGACATCGGACATCCGGATCTGGCCGTTGGACGAGGGCGACACAACCACCACGTATTCCGTTCCGTAGACGCGCGCGTTTACCAGTCCCGGCGAGATCTGGTCCTCGACCACCACGATGAAGCGACGTCCACTGTAGGTGGAAGCAGGCATTTTGAGGTAGAGATTGGTTGAAACGATCATCTTTGAAAGAGGATCGTGCAGCGCGTCAATCTGCTCGTCATAGATGTGACGCGTTGTCAGCCAGATGCCGTGCAGGTCGACGGCCTGCGCGAAGTCCTTCAACAGCGGCACGACCTCAACCACGGCCGTCGAGTCCGGTGGCATCTGCGTCAGCTCAACAGTCGTCTCCAGTTCCGGTGGAGGGCTGAGATAGAGCGCCAGCGAGATGTACTGCGAGATGTCGCGCACCGTGCCCGTCATCCTGTGCTGGGCGATAAACAGACACAGGCGGTCGCGCTTGGTCCTGGCGTCTTCACTCTTCGCGAGCGCCTGGCCCATCTCGTCGCGAATGTGCTGGCGGGACGGCTCGCTGTCTTTCAGGCCTTCGTCATAGCCGCAGGCATTCAAGCCGGCTGCCATGATAAAGACCGGTTCGGAGGCAATGAGCGAGATGGTAGGACCCGCCGGGTCAAGGGTGACCGGAGCCTTCTCCTGCTGCACCGGCTGGCCAGGCTCGCCGACTTTGCTGCTGGAGGAGGTGCTTTCCGCAGCCTGTGGAAATGACGGGGTGGCCGCAAAGCCCGCCAGAAGACCGAGGACAAAACAGGCCGACAGCGCTTTGGCTGTAAACCGCTCAAAAATCGACAGGAATCTGAGAGACATGAATGACCCTATCCGCAAGTCTAGTAAGCCGCGGAAGCGTGGTCAAACTGCAAAGTGCTGGCGGGGCTCTTCAGCCCCTCACGGCCACACCGGCAAAGGAGAGCACAGCCAGTCCACGAACAGGCTGCCCGAAGAAGCGCGCCGGAGCAAAAACGCCTGCCATGAGCAGGTTCTCGACCTGCGACCGAGTCGCTGCGTCCGAGGGGCCGGAGACGATTCTGTAATCGTAGACTTCGCCTTCGCCATTAACATAGGCTTCCACAACGACTGGGCCGCTCAGATTTTTGATCGCATCGCTGCTGCCCGTGCCGCCCTCAAAATAAAGCAGCCGTGGTGCTGTGGCGTTGCCCAGGGGTTCATCGCCCTTGGCCTGGGCCGTCTCAGGCTGCGCGAACATGCCGACCATGAGCGTGACTGAACCCAGCAAGAGCACGGCACTCGCGAATCCTGCTGTCGCCTGGAAGACAAATGGGCCAACGGTGTTCTTCCATGCCAGCCTCCAGCTATCAAGCAGAGGTTTATGCTGGCGAGCGCGCTCCTGGCTAATCGCCACCCGGATGCGCAGCACCAGATCGTCCGGCTCAGGAACTGGCCCGAGCGATGCGAGAGAAGATTGGGACTGCTTGAGCGCATTCCACTCCGACTCGCAGCGCGGACAGGAATCCAGATGGGTCGCGATGCGTCGCATCTCACCTCCGGTCAACCGGCCGTCGAGGTACTCTGAGAATCGAGTCTGAACAGAGATGCAGTCGCTCATCACGCCTCCTCTCCCAAGGCCATGGACAATCCTTTGTTTGTATGGGCCAGGTCGTTTCGCCGGTCCGCGGACAACTGTGCCTTGAGATAGGCCCGGCCCCGAGCAAGCCTTGATTTGACGGTGCCAAGATTCACACCTTGAATTTCGGCAACTTCCTCGTACACAAATCCTTCAATATCCCGCAGGATCAGCGTCGTACGAAAAGGCTCGGGGACATGGCTCAGGCCTGTCTCGACCCGCGCGCGGTTTTCCGCATGCACTGCCATCTCGAACGGCGATTCCGACTCATCCTGCAACAGGTCCTTGAGAAACACAGGCGAACTGGCGCCGTTCCCGGCAACCTCTTGTTCGATCGTGACTTCCTGCTGCTTATGGCGCAACCACCAGCGGCGCTGGTTCGATGCCTCATGCAGGGCAATGCGGTAGATCCAGGTGCGCAGCGAAGACTCGCCATGAAAGGACCCGACACCGCGAAAGACCTTCACAAAGACTTCCTGGGTCAGATCGGCGGCGTCCGCACGGTCCTGAATCGTGCGGGCAAGAAGGGAGTAAATCGGCTGATGATACCGTGCGATGAGCCACGCAAACGCTTCTTCAGAACCGGCCTGCAGCTCCGCGATGAAAGCCGCGTCCTCCGGCTCGAGCGTGAGCGCACTGGCGAGATTGCCCATGGTGAGATCCGCCTGCAATGAATTCTACCCTCCCACCTTATCGCAGCGTGCTCATGGCCGGCATCTACGGCCCGCCGGGGACTTGCCCAGCCCGGCTCAGCAACTGCCGCATGAAGGCCCCTAAGGCAGGCATCGAAGATAGCCCACCCACTTTCCTGATCGTGCGGGAGGCAGGTAAACAGGCTCCTTACGAAGCCTGGAACCTCCACTCCCCACTTTCTTAGACACCACCACCCGGTGAAAGTGTTCCCCGTCACGGCCGGATTCAAGCGTCCATGACCATTTCATGAGATTACCGGGCTGCACACCATCGACCGGCGGTATGATGAGGCGTGCTTCTTGCGGGCTCCGGAGGGAAAAGATGTCCGATTTGAAACGGGAATTACCGCGCGACCGGAATCGAAGGAATTTTCTCAAAGCGGGCGGTGTGGCTACGGCCGCTCTTCTTGCACCCTCGGCATTTGCCGAAACCACCAATCAAACGATGCCCGCGCTGCCTGCCAATCCGCGCACGCCGGAGGCGATGCCCACGCGCAACCTGGGCAAGACCGGCTACAAGGTCGGCATCTTCTCGCTCGGCGGCCAGGCGTCGCTGGAGAAGCCTAACAACTTCGACGTGGCCGTGCCCATCGTCGAGCGCGCGCTTGATCTCGGCGTCAACTACATCGACACGTCGTCCATCTACGGCGGGCCAGAGCGCTGGAGCGAGCAGTATGTCGGCAAAGTGATGGCGAAGCGCCGCAACGAGGCATTCCTCGCGACGAAAACGAAGGAGCGGACCCGCGACGGCTCCATGCGGATGATTGAAAAGTCGCTGCAGTTGCTGCAGACCGACCATGTGGATCTCTGGCAGTTACACGACGTTGGCACCATGTACGATGTCAACCAGATCTTCGCCAAGGGCGGCGCCATGGAAGCGTTGGTCGAGATGCACGAGCAGAAGGTCGTGCGCTATCTCGGCCTCACCGGCCACTATCGTCCAGACGCGCTGATGGAAGGCATCAACCGCTATCCTTTCGACACAATCCTGATGGCGATGAACGCAGCCGATCCGCACCACTACAGCTTCAATGACGCACTGCTGCCGCTGGCTGTCGAAAAGCAGATGGGCATCATCGGTATGAAGATTCCCGGCCGCGGCCGCATTCTGTCAACATGGACGCCTCCCCCGATCGAGCAGCAAAAGCACTCCTGGGAAGGCATGACAATCCAGACATCGTCGCCCGGCACGCTCAGGATGCGCGAAGCGATGTACTACACCCTTTCGAAGCCGGTGAGCACTGTCATCATCGGGTGCGACACCATCGCTCAGCTCGAAGAGAATGTGCAGCTCGCTCGCGCCTTTACCCCGCTGAGCGACACACAGCAGCAAGAGTTGGTGGCGCGCGCCGAACCCTGCGCCAAGCCGTCTCTCTTCTTCCGCTTCTACGACCGGCCGTAAAGCTCACGCCGCACGCGGCAACACAAGGCAGGAGCAGGTGCTCCTGCCTTGTGTTTTGCACAAATTCCCTGATCAAACCTGCGTCTGGAGATACAGCCGGTACTTCTCCTTTTGAATTGCCGCGAACGGCCGCAGCGTCAGCACGCCCGCATCCGTCTTCGCCTGCCTGTCGGCGGAACCCTTCGCCACTTGCGCGGCTGCCAGCAAGTCTTTGCGTGCGACCGACGCCGGAATTTCACCGACCGTGAAGAGTGCGAGCGGCCCATGCACGGGCGCCACCAGGTCGGGATGCTGGGCGTCCACCGCTTCGAGGGTTGTCGTCATTTCGAACTCGACCTCGATGCGGTCACCGTTCTTCCACATCCGATCGACTCGTGCAAACTGCCCCGGCTCTGGCCCGCCCATCACGCGTTTACCATTCACCGCGATCGCCGTCTTCGCGCCTGCCCATGCGGGAATCCGCAGATACACCGGAAAGGCCGCATCGCGATCCGTTCCAACCTCGAGCGTCGTCGTCGCCTCATGCGGATACGCCGTTCGCTGCGTCAGCGTCACTCTGGCGGCGCCGCGATTCCACGTCACGCGCGAAGGCACATAGAGGTTCACATACACGCCCGAGGCATCGTGGAAGTAAGCGCTGATGCCGTAATCCGCCGTAATCTCGGAAAATGTTCCAGTGCAGCAGTGCCACGTCTGCGGGTGATACACCTTCGTTCCGTCGTTGTTGTAGTCGGAGTAGTAAAAGCCGTAGCCGTCCTTCTGAATGGGGAGCGCGCCGAGGATGCAGTTGTACAGCAGGCGCTCCATGCTGTCGCCGTAGCGGCTGTCTTTGGTGGTGCGCAGCAGATAGCGCGTAATCTTGAAGTGCCCATACGACCCGCACGGCGTCTCAAAACTCGCATGCGTCGTGGTCAGGCTCTCGCCCAGATCGCCGCTGCCCGGCTTGCGAAATTCTTCGCCTGGTCCCCAACCGCCGGTTGCAAAGCTCTGCGTCGTCCGCACAAAGTCAAAGCCGTTTTGGGCCGCGCGCAGATACTTTTCGTTGCCCAGGACAAAGTACGCCTGCATCGCGCTGCTCATGGCGTTCACATGGCTGTAGGCATGCTTACCCGGCAGCACATTCTCACCCGCCGCGAGCGGGTCCCAGTACCAGCTGTCTGCGAGAAAGTGAGCCGCGAGATCGCGGTACCTGCTGCCTGCGCCGCGCTGCCAGGCCAGAAACTGGTTCTCCGGCAGCGTGTAGGGCTCATCCCAGCAGAACGAGATATCCGTATGGGGCCGTGCAATCTGTTCGGCGCGCGATAGCGGCCCCGGCGGCAGACGATCCTTCACCGAATCCAGGGCCGCATCCAATGCCTTGAAGGCCAGCGGAGCGCCGGCGAACTCATGCGCGTCAATCATGCCAATCGAAATTTTGTCGTAGGTGTAGGCCGGGAACCGGTTCCCATCCCAGAAATGCGAAGTAATCGCAGGCGCAAATCCCTCCACGAGCCGGTGCACCTTGGCCTGGGTCGCCTTGTTGCCTGTCGCCGCGTAGTCACGTGCCAGGCCCGATAGATACTGCCCAACGCTATGCCCCGGCGCAAAGCCGTTGTTGGGCCGCTTGTTGATGTCGCTGAGTGGCTGCCAGCTGTACCAGCCGCCCATGTCATCACCCGGCGCGGGCAGTCCGGCCCGCTGGCGATAGGGCTTCAACAGGCTGTCTTCATCCAGCGCACGATAGAAAGCATGATTGCGATCAAACTGCTCGCGTAGCGGCCCTTCAAGCAGCGCCACATCTCCATAGCCAAATTGGTCCAGAGCAGGCCTGATGGCGGGCTGCTGTGTGCCAGTCTGGGCCGCTCCGGTGCGACGCCCGGCCCAGGCGCCCGCTGCGACAGCCGCGCTCGTCTTCAAAAAGCTCCTACGGGAATGCCTCATAGCCCCTCCAGCCGGCGCCGTGTGCTGCCGGCCCGATTTGCGCCCTCAACTGAAGGCGGTAAACGTTCTCTCAACTCGACGAACTCATTCAAACACAGTGGAGTTGGGCGGGTAAACCGCGCCGCCCAACCCACTGGAGCTACACATGATTGATCAAGGAAGCGACGCACGCCGCGCCGAAGCCATTGTCAATATTCACAACGGTCACATTCGGCGCGCACGAGTTCAGCATGCCGAGCAGTGCGGCGATTCCACCCAACGATGCTCCGTAACCAATGCTCGTCGGTACGGCGATGACCGGCGCGTGCACCAGACCCGCCACCGCCGTCGGCAGCGCGCCCTCCATTCCGGCACAGACCACCAGCACGCGCGCCTGCTGGAGTGGCTGCTTCTGCGCGAGCAGACGGTGAATGCCCGCGACGCCCACATCGGCGATGAGTTCCACCGTGTTGCCCATGAGGCGCGCGGTGACGGCTGCTTCTTCGGCTACAGGCAGGTCGCTTGTTCCCGCGCATACCACGCAGATTGTTCCCTTGCCCGGTGGTGTCGGCGCCTGCGCCAGCGTGATTGCACGCGCCAGCGGATGGCTGGTCGCGCGGGGCTCAACGGCCAGCACAGCATCACACGCCTCGCGCGAAGCGCGCGTCGCAAGCACGTTGCCGCCAGCCGCCGCCATGCGCGCAAAGATCTGCGCCACCTGCTCCGGCGTCTTGCCTTCAGCAAAGATCACCTCCGGCATGCCGGTGCGCAGCGCGCGATGATGATCCACCTTTGCGAAGCCAAGGTCTTCAAACGGGAGATCGCGCAGCCGCTCCAGCGCAGCATCGACACCCGTGCGCCCATCGCGTACATCGTGTAGCAGCGCTTCAATCTGCATCCTGTTCATCCGCGCTTCTCCTTGGCGACAGTTGCGGCAGACGCGATCATGGCCTCCTGCATCACGCGCTTCAACGGAACGCCATGCTGTTTCGCGATGCGTTTGCAGTCTTCATACTCCGGCGAAACATTCGCTACTTCTCCGCCAACCCAGCGCGCAACCTTCATCTGCACGGGTCCCCACTGCGTTTGCACGGTGGTGAACTCCCGCGCCAGGGAAGCCTTCTGCTCCACACGCCAGTGCACGCCGATGGTCGTCGTTTCTCGTAATACAATTTCGCGAAGCGCGGGGAGAAGGTCGGGACCGCAGAGGACAGACAGCTGCACGCCGCTGCGCCCTTTCTTCATCTGCACCGGCGTGCGATAGACATCCCATGCGCCCGCCTCGAGCAAGATTTCGCTGACGTAGGCCAGCAACTGCGGGGTGGCGTCGTCGATCACCGTCTCAAGGATTGCAATCGGCTCCGTTCCCTTCTCTTCTGCCACCTGCTCGCCCACCAGCAGGCGCAGCAGGTTTGGCTGCGCCGGAGTATCGCGCCCGCCCGCGCCGTAGCCGGTGGCCTTGACGCGCATCGCCGGGAGCGAGCCATATTGCACGTTCAGCATGCGCAGCAACGCAGCGCCGGTTGGCGTTACGCGCTCCATCGGCACGCCCGCCGCATACACGGGCGCATCGCCCAGCAGCGCCAGAGTCGCGGGCGCAGGTACAGGCAGCGTGCCGTGGTCGCATTCGACCGTTCCGCTGCCTACATTCAGCGCAGAGGCCAACCAGCGGTCCACGCCCAGCTCAGCGCAGCCCTGCGCCGCGCAGACGATGTCGACGATCGTGTCTACCGCGCCCACTTCATGAAAGTGCACCTTCTCGACTGGAATGTTGTGTATCGCAGCCTCGGCCTCGCCCAGCAGTTGAAAAGCTCGTGTCGCGCGCTCTTTCACCGCATCGGCCAGCGGCGCGCGCGCGATGATCGCAAGAATGGTCGAGAGTGACCGGTGATGTGCATGAGCATGCTGATGCTTGTGCGCCGATTCTTCACCGTGCGTGTGATGCGCACGCTCTTCATGGTCGTGACGATGACCGTGCTCGTGGCCGTGCTCATGCTGATGCCCATGCGGCTCGGTGTGTGGGTGCTCGTGTAGTTCAGCCTCGCTCTCGGGCGTCAGAACATCCACTTTGGTCGCGGCCATTCCGCCGCGCATCACCTTGCGCAGCGCAAGGTCCGCGCCCACATCCAGCGCCGCAGCCGTCTTGCGCAGGCTTTCGAAGTCCGCGCCTGCGTCCACCAGAGCACCCAGCAGCATGTCGCCGCTGATGCCGGAAAAACACTCAAGGTATCCAATTCGCATCGAGCCTGATTCTAAATGGCCGGCTATTCTCGGCGCCTGTTGAGGATCTCGGCGGGCAGGATTGCATTGAGCGAGCCGGACCGGAACCCGGTGCAATCGAGCGTGACGTACTTGAATCCAGCGGCACGCAAAGCAGCCGTGATGGCATCCATCATCTCCATGCTCAATGCCTTTGGCAGTTCTGTGCGAGCAATCTCCACACGCGCCAGCTCGCCATGGTGGCGCACGCGAAACTCGCGAAAGCCAAGCTGCCGCAAACTCTCCTCGCCACGCTCCACCTGCTCCAGCACCTCGCGCGTAACGGCCCGGCCATACTCCACGCGCGATGAAAGACACGGCGCCGCCGGCCGGTCCCAAAGCGTGTATCCGGCCTCTTTCGCGAGCGCACGAATCTCGGCTTTCGTCAGACCGGCCTCGGCCAGCGGAGCAAGCACTGCATGTTCCTCCGCGGCTCGCTGCCCGGGCCGGTAGTCCTGCCGGTCATCTGCATTCATACCGTAGGCAATGTGTGCAAACTCAAGTTGCGCGGCCAGTGCTCTCATGCCGTCAAATAATTCTGTCTTGCAATGAAAGCATCGATCGGCATCGTTGCGGGCGTACTCGGGCTTATCCAGTTCCTTGGTCTGGATCACGCGCAGCGGCATCTCCAATGTCGCGGCAAAGGAACGGGCCTGCTCCAGGTCACGCCGCGCGAGGCTCGGTGAATCGGCCAGCACAGCCAGCATCCGGTCACCCAGCACACGATGCGTCGTGGCGGCCAGAAAAGCTGAGTCAACTCCGCCCGAGTAGGCAACCATCACGCTGCCGCGTGCGCGCAGTTGTGCTTCGAGCCGCTGAAGCTTTTCATGCGTGCGGGCCGTCTCCGCTATGGTCTGCACTGTCGCCGCCATAGGTGCGATTATACGCCGGGGCGAATTGCGCTCCTGCGGGGCGTCGTGATGCTGCGGTATACTCCAGACGCATTCTGAAATCGACAGGGGGTAGTTCGATGCAGTTGAAGTCAATTACAACATTGATGGGCGCGGGCACATTGGCCGTGGCTTTGATGGCAATGCCCGCAAGCATGACAGCGCAAAGCCAGGGAACGGTGCTGAAGGCTGCCGATGCGCAAAAGCTGCTGCCGTCCGCCGTGTACTACAAGGCGCAGTCTGCCAGTACGCAGTTGCGTAACTCCGGTGGAGTCAAGTTTGCCGACGGGTATTACGTGCTGG
>JAGWML010000030.1 GCA_028873155.1 Acidobacteriota bacterium | reverse complement strand
CAGGAACCATTCGGCGGCCTGTTCCAGTGCAAGTTTAGGAATGAGGCCGACGATTTCGCTGGAGACAGGCGCGGCGCCGTAGCGTGCTGCCTAGCGGCGGACTAGTTCGAAGACGCGATGGATGGGCGTCTGCTCGAAGTCGGTGAGGTTCATGGAGACTTGCGCCACGCCGCGGACGAGGAAGCCCGCCGCTTTGACGAAACGCAGGCCACCGGAGGAGAAACGCACAGCTTTAGCAACCTTCTTCGCAACGTCGACGTCGGACGAGCTGAGAAAAATGTTGTAGGCGATGAGGAATTTGCGTGCCCCAACAATGGTGGCGCCGGCGGTGGGATGGATGCGCGGCTCGCCGAAGTCAGGTTTGCGGGTGGGGTTGGTCGCGATCTCGTCGCGCAGGCCTTCGAACTGGCCGCGGCGAACATTTTCGAGATTCTGCCGCTCGGGCGAAGTGGCGGCCGCTTCGTAGAGATAGATGGGGATCTGATAGCGGCGGGCAATCTCCGCTCCGACATGGCGGGCCATCGCGACGCAATCCTCCAGCGTGACGCCCTCAATGGGGATGAAGGGGACGACGTCCGTCGCGCCCATGCGGGGATGTGCGCCTTTGTGTTGCGTGAGGTCGATGAGTTCGGCGGCTTTGCCAGCGCCGCGAATGACAGCTTCCTGAATGGACTCGCGCTCGCCGACGAGGGTGATGACGCAGCGATTGTGGTCGGCGTCCATCTCGCGGTCGAGCAGGAAGACTCCGGGAATCCGCATGGCTTCGACGATGGCGTCCACTTTCATGGCGTCGCGGCCTTCAGAGAAGTTTGGAACACATTCGACGAGAGTGCTGGACATGCGAAGTAGGATAAATCAGCCGCTGAGCCGCCAACTGTGAGGGGCGTCAGGGAGTCTTTCCACGCTGTGCGAGAGCAGCCGCGGGAATGGTCAACGTGCCAAGCTTGCCGGAGCGCTCGTCGATGGCGATAAGGCGAAGCGTGCCGGTGGCGGGCGGCGCGTCCAGGCGCTGATCGAAGGCGAGTCCCTGCTTTTGCACCGTTTCCCAGGTTGCAGTGCGGAGATGGAGCGCGATGCGTTCACCCTGTACCTGCGCCTGCCTGCGGACGTCGTCGCGGCTGACGAGGAAGAGGTCGAGGAAGTCGTTCCAGCGGTTGCCGCCCGGGACAGGGCTGAGATCCGCGGGGCCGACGATGACCTTGAGCAGGAAGCCCTTTTCATCGGTTACGGGAGTGGCCTGCAGGGGGAGTTCGGTGATGTCAGCTGCGGACCAGAGCGCCTGACGGAACTGGTCGCGAATCGTATCGGGCTGTTTCTGGTAGAGGTAGCCGGTGCGGTATTGGAGGCGGATGCCTTTGCGACCGGGAACCGTGAGCGCGAGATTGTGAAAGTGGTTGTCGGGCTGGGTGTCAGGAGAGAAGCTGAGCAGGTAGGCTGCGTCGCTGGCGCGCACGATGGTGTCGAGCTCTCCAGTGATGTCGCTGGCGCGGGGCAGGGCGCGCCCGCCGGTGGCTGAGGCGAGATCGCGATAGAGACCCTCGATGGGCTTCACATCCTGCTGCAGGCGTGCGGTGTCGCGACCGGGCAACTGGCCGCCAGCTGCATCACCCATCTGGGCGGTGCGCGCATCGCGGTCGGTGTATCCGACGGCGAGGACGTTGCGGGTACCGACGTCGGCTCCGATGGCCGCGGTCTCGATCTGGGAGGCGTCAAGCGGATAGAGGCTGACGTGCGCGTCGTTGAGCGGCTGCTGCACGCTGGCGGCGAGCGAGTCGATGTGTTCCGAGCCGCGTTCCTGACGGGCCGCGGCCTGCGAGAGATTGTCGGCCAGAACGTTGTTGCTTGTGACCCAGACAAGGTTTTTGTGGCCGGGCAGGGCTGCAAGATGACGGGCGATGAGCTCGAGAAAGAGCAGGGAATTACGGCCGGGACTGCTGCCGAGGCTCATGAGCTGCGGATCTGTGGGCGAGGAAAAGAGGCCGGCATCTGCCCCGCCTGAGGTATAACTCTCCGCGGGTCGATTGGCATTGCCATTGACCGCAGTGAGGTCGTAGATGCTGTGAACGAAGTCGAATTGCTGAAGGTTGCGCCGCTCGGCATCCTGCGCCTGGGCAAGCGATGCAGCATCGGGCACCCAGGTGGTAAGCGTTCGCTGGATGCTGGCGTGGTCGGTTGCGGGCTCGGCGAGAATCTGGAAGCCGTGGCTATTCAGCGCGTAAAGACCGACGGACTCAGTGGCGGGGAGTGATTTGAAGAAGGTAAGCGCCTGACGGCGCACGTTTGCGAAGTCGTCCCAGGCGAGATTGCTGGAGTCGATGAGCAGGATGGTGGAGTTTTGCGCAGTCCTGGCGGAGGTGGAAACGTCCGGCTGGTTCGAAAATTCTGCCTGTACAGGTGCAGGTGCAGCGGAGGACTGGGCCGCAGCGGCTGGAGATGGGGAGGAAAAGAACCGGATGGCCTGTAGCCGGCCATCGTCCTTCAACTCAAAATCGGACGGCGCGAGATCGGTGATGGGCTTGCCCTTCTTGTCAAGAGCGATGACCTCGACGTTGACCAGGCGGGTGGACGTATGGAGCGTTAAGCCTGAGCCTGCCGCACTGGCGTCAGAGGATGCGCTGGGAGGCGAGTCCGAGGGAGTAAATTGCATCTCCGGCGTGTCTTCGGTCGCTGCACCTGGCGGAGTCGCGGAGGAAGCGGCAGCAGCTGCGGTTTGAGGGGGCTGTTGCGGAGACGCCGGTGCGGTGGCAGGGATTGTTGAAACGGCCACTTCTGTCGCCGCGGGAATAGATGCCGAGAAGGTGGTCTCTGCGCCGGGGTTGGCGTTGGCTGTTGGCGCGGATGCCAGTGTTGCGGCTGCCTCTTCTGGAGTGAGAATGCGCGCATCGGCGCGGAAGACGTGATAGCCCTCGAAGGTGGTGTCGCTGAGAGCGGTCTTGAGGGGCTGCTGCTGAAGAGCGACGGGCACGTGGTAGACGGGATCGACCTGGACGGATTGTGCGCGCGTCATGGAGATGCTGTGCGTGGGGCACATATAGGGCTTGCCGCCGATTTCGACAGTGCCATACCAGACGATGGTGCCGGCGAAGACAACGGGTTCAGTTGGCTTGAAGTCGGCCTGAATTTGGATGCGGAGGATTGCTCCTGAACTGGGATCGACCGCCATTTCACCGTGATAGGCCGCAACCTCATGGAAGGGAAGAGTGTCCGCGACGTGGGTATGATATGACGAGGATTCACCGGCAATCAGGGAACGATTGGCGCCAGCCTGGCTGACAAAGGCTGAGGAGGGGTTTGCGATACAACAGTAGTCGACCGTGTAGTGTGATTTTTCCTTTTGGATCGCGAAGCGGAAGACGGCCTCGTTTCCTGCTTCGCTGTGTTCCCAATGGCTCCACGCGAGGGTGCTTTGCGCAGCATCGAGGAGCACGAGGCCAAGGATAGGACCGAAGACGCCGTTGGTGGTGAGCGCTGCGGTCACGAGGGCGGACGCATCTGCTTTGGAGGCGCCCGGCTGCACCACCTCACGGCCATCGCGATAAAGGATTGTTTCAGTCGATGCAGCGACGAAGTGCAAGGACTGGTAGGGAATGAAGTCTTCTGCCAACTGGATTTGGGGAGTCTCTTCGAACTGGATGGTTCTGCGTGCGGCTACAAAGTTCGGCAATTGCGGAATGGTCTTGCTGACGTAAGCAACGACGCCAGCCATGATGCTGCGCTGCTCCGCGGCGTCTGGCGGAGGCTGCGGCGGCAGTTCAGCGGAAGGCAGGGGCTGGAACTGCGACGTGTCCGCGAGAATCTGCAAGGCCTGCCTGCTGGCCTGACCAGGTAACTGGGAAGTGAGACTTGCGAGGCGATCGGAAGTGAGACGCTCGATGAGCTGGAGGTCCTGAATTTCAGCGGCGAGATTAGCGTCGGTTGTGGTTTTGGATGCTGTGAGAATCTGATCGAGCTGGCTGACCGTGACAGGACGCGCTGCAAAGGCAGAGATCGAGCAGGCCAGGAACAGAACCAACGCACCTCGACGCAGCATAAGAACCCCCGGTGAGCTGGACAGCGAATCGCAGGGCAAAGAAACAAAGCGCAGATGCCACTGGCCAGTCAGACGCCAGTCGTGTTGGCTCCGACCGGCGAGGTTGATTGTACGCGAGGGGAAATGGCGATGGGAAGGCACAGGCATATGCGTACGAGGACCATTGGCTGCGGCGGAAATGTATCCTCAGGAAAGTAACCGGGAAGCTTCAGGCGGTTAATCGACCGAACGGGAGGAATGAGCATTGGCGAAGTTTCTTGTAACTGGTGCGGCGGGTTTTATTGGGCGATCCATTGCAGCGGCGCTGCTCGCGCGCGGCGAGCAGGTGCGGGGTATCGACAACTTCATTACCGGCAAGCGGGAGAACCTGACCGGGCTTGACGGGATGGAGTTCATCGAGGGAGACCTGACGCGGCCGGAGGATTGCGCACGGGCATGCAAGGGAGTAGAGGTCGTCTTCCACGAGGCGGCTCTGGCGTCGGTGCCGCGCTCGGTGGCGGACCCGGCTGGTACAAATCTGCATTGCGTGACGGCCACCTTGAATCTGCTGCTGGCTGCGAAGGATGCGGGCGTGCGAAGGGTGGTGTATGCCGGTTCTTCCTCGGCTTATGGGGACACGCCGACTTTGCCCAAGCATGAGCAGATGCTACCCAATCCGATCTCGCCGTACGCAGTTGCGAAGCTGGCCGGTGAGCACTATATGCGCGTGTTCGCGCGGGTGTATGGGATGGAGACCGTCGTACTTCGATACTTCAACGTCTTTGGCCCGCATCAGGACCCGACCTCGCAGTACTCGGGCGTGCTGGCAAAGTTCTGTCGCGGGATGCTGGCGGCAAAGAGGCCGGTGATGTATGGAGACGGCGAACAGAGCCGCGATTTCACGTATATCGACAACGTGGTCCATGCGAATCTGCTGGCGGCCGAAGCACCAGCGGAGAAGGCTTCAGGAAAGGTGATGAACGCGGCAACCGGCGAGCGCATCACGCTGAATGAGACCTTCAGGATTCTTTGCGAGCTGACCGGGTTCAAGGGAGAGCCTCTGTATGAGGCGCCGCGGGCAGGGGACATTCGCGATTCCCTGGCCGATATTCGACTGGCGCGCGAGGTGCTGGGGTACACGCCACGTGTGAGCTTCAAGGAAGGATTGACGCGCACCGTGGAGTGGTATCGGCAGAGTGAAGGAGAGCGTTGAGACTGGTTATTACCCTTGTAATGATTCTTTGGTCTGCGTAGCGGCCGTTCACAAGACATAGACTGGTCTGACCGGTCATACTTGGTGCAACATCTTCCACGGCAGCCGCATGCGAGTGAGGCACCTTGAACAGGGCTGAGGGAGGCTTGTGATTGAGGGGCTTAAGTCTTGCCGGAGACGTCGACTGATCCGAGCACATCGTCAGCACCGCCTGCGAAGAAAACGACAGGCAAGGTTGCTCTAAATTCCTCCACGTCAATTCGTGATCTCTGGCTTGCGCTTTGCACGCAGCGAAGGTTTGTGCTCACTGTGTGCGGAGCAGCGCTCGGCATTTGCCTGCTCTACTGTCTGATTGCACCGAACCAGTATGAAGCGGGCGCGAGGATCGCGCTGCGCGCGACGCCGACGATGGCGCTGCACGTGGACGGAGGCGACGCCGCAGCAGCTTCAGCGCTCGCATCCGGGCAGGTGCAACTGGAGACGCTGGCGGGGATTCTGCGGGGCGAACAACTGGCGTGGAAGGTCATCGTCGCGGAAAAGCTGTACCAGTCGCCCGGATTTCTGGGCCGTTTTGGGCGACGGTTCCCAGGTTTCAATCCCAATGCTCCGAGTGCAGAGGCGCAGGCGTATCTGCTGGACCGGTTTGCACGGCGTCTAACGGTTCGCAGCCTTCCGAGGACGATGATTCTGCAGATTCGCTTTCGATGCGGGGACGGGGTGTTGGCGGCATCGGTAGTCAATGACCTGATTCGCGCGTACATCCAGCAGGAAGCGGAGACACGGATGTCTGGGACCGACGAGGCGACGGTGCGGTAGACTCAGGAGCTCGCGGAGCTGAAGGCGCAGATCGAGCGGCAGGATGCGGCCATTGCTGCGTTTCAGGAACGGCATGGACTGGTGAACACCCCCGAGACCCTCGCAAACGGGCAGCCAAGCGACGTGCAGCATAATGCGCAGCTCACTGAGATTGATGAGTTGGGCCGGGAGCTGGTGGCGGCGACGGCAGAGCGGCTGCAGCGCGAGGCGGAGTACAAGCAAGCCTTGAAAGGCGACCCGGAGGCAGTGGTGGCCGGTGATCCCACGCTGCAGACGGGCACGTACAACTATTCCACGGGCCTGCTGCAACAGCTTCGCGGGCGGCGCAGCGATCTGGAGCAGGAGCAGGCGCAACTAAGCATCGAACACGGGCCGAATTTTCCCAGGGAAGTGGAGATCAGGAAGCAGCTGGACGATGTGAGCCAGCAAATGCAGACCGAACGGGGCAAACTTCTGGAGCGCTTCAAAGAGGCGTGGACGACAGCCGAGACCAGGGAGCAGCTTGTGCGCGGGAGCCTTGCAGCGGCCACGCGTGAAGGGATGAAGCTGAGCCAGGCAGCGGCCCAGTATGCAGCGATGCAGCAGGAGGCAGACGCGAGCCACGGACTCTATGTGCAGATGATCCAGAAAGCCACAGAGGCAAGGCTGACGGCAGGCATCGGCGCGTCGAGCATTGAAGTGGTGGATGCTGCGCGGGAGCCTGTCAAGCCCGTGTCGCCGGACTTGCCAGTGTACCTGACCATTGCGTTGTTTGTGGGGTTGTGGGTAGCCGCCGGAGGTGCGCTGCTGAAAGAGTCGATGGGCGCGGTCCGTTCGAGTGCGGCTTTGATGGTGGCGCTTGCTATCCTTCTCGCCCGGATGCCGGGATATGGGCAGGCTCCTACGCCGAGTACGTCTGGACTGCCGACAGGGGTAGAGAACCTGCCGCAGTCGACGGAGCGGCGCGGCCAGCCAAATGCGCGAGAGCGCCGGCGACGTGGAATGCACCGGGGCGTGCAGCGGAAGGTGCATCGCTCAGTGGTCAGCCGGGGGCAACAGAGCCAATGGCTGCGCCCATCGGGCCAGGTGATGTGATGGAAGTCTCCGAGTCGCACACGCCGGAGTTCAAGTCGACGGTGCGCGTTTCGAGCGGCGGTACCGTAACGCTCCCCATGGTGGGCGTGATCAACGTGAACGGCCTGGACGAGGAGGGCGCGGCGCATGAGATTGAGGCCGCACTGGTGGCGAAGGGAATGCTGCTGCACCCGCAGGTGAGCGTGCTGGTGACCGCATACGTGGGAGCAGATGTGAGCATTCTGGGCGAAGTGACGCATCCGGGCGTGTATCCCTATGGGGTGCACCATCGCCTCCTCGACTTGATCTCGGCGGCATCGGGCGTGACGCCGAATGCCGGGAGCCTGGTCACGATTGCGCATCGCGATTCATCGCAGACGCCGCTGGCCGTGGTGCTGGATACCAGCGCGGCGGGCGCGGGCTCCGAGCACAATCCGGAGTTGCAGGTGGGCGATACGGTCGAGGTCAATCGCGCGGGTCTGGTCTACGTGGTAGGCGATGTCATTCGGCCGGGCGGGTTCCCGGTAGATCCGACGCAGAAACTGACCGTGGTGCAGGCGATCACGCTCGCGTGGGGCCCGACGCAGAACGCGGCCCTGACGAAGGCGATTCTCATCCGCGAACAGAAGGGTGGGCGCACGCTGACGGCGCTGAACCTGAAGAGGCTGCTGCGCGGGCAGGATCCGGATCTGCCGATTGAGGATCACGACATCGTGTTTGTGCCTGATTCCGCGGCGAAGAACCTGTGGAACAGAACGATGGAGTCGGTGGTGCAGTCGGTGGCCGGCGTGAGCATCTATGCGGGTATGGTCTACTCGCAGAGGTTCTAGGCATGCAGAGGGCGGTCAGATGGCTGATTATGCTGTTTGCCTTCTGCGTGCCCTGGGAATATTCGCTCGACCTGGGTGAGCCGTGGGGTAACCCTGCGCGGCTGGCAGGGCTCGCGTTGCTCCTGGTTGCGGTTCCCGCGATGCTGGCCAGAGGAAGGCTGCGGAATCCCGAAGCGCTGCAATGGCTGACGACGGCCCTGTTTCTGTGGTTCTGCTGTACGGCATTCTGGAGCAGAGACCTGGCGGGGACACTGCTCCTCCTGCGCGGGTATGCGCAGGAGATGGCGATCGTGTGGATCGCCTGGGAATGGGTGGAAACGCCGGAGGAGCTGCGCAGGCTGCTGAAAGCGATTCTGCTTGGTTCATGGGTGCTGGCGCTTCTGACGGTCGCGGATGCAGTGGGCTTGTCGGGCGCCGACGTTGCGCAGACGCGGTTTGCCGCCGTTGGGCAGGATCCCAACGATGTGGCGCGGTTCCTCGACTTTGCATTTCCATTGGCGGCGTTGCTGGTGACCTGGGATAACAAGCGCCTCTGGCGGATCGCGGCGATTGGCTACTTTCCGCTGGGATTTGTCGCGGTGCTGCTCACAGCATCGCGCGGCGGATTTTTGACTGCAGTGGTTGCGCTGGCCGGGTGCGGCATTCTTTTCTTCCGGACTTCTTTCCGCGGGGTGGCCTGGATTGGGCTCGCAATGCCGGTGATTGCGGCCGTCCTCTGGTTTGCGATGCCTGAGGCAACGCTGGAGCGGCTGGCAACGATTCCAGCGCAGCTTGCCGGCGGAGACATGAACCAGCGTCTGAATATCTGGGAGGCAGGCTGGAGAGCGTTTGCGCGCGCTCCCATTGTGGGCCATGGGGCTGGAAGCTTTGTGGCTGCAGCTGGAGTTGCCGAAGGAGACACGGCGCATAACACGGCGCTCGCGCTTGCGGTGGAAGATGGGATCGTCGGCGTTGGCGTGATGACCTGGATTCTGGTGATTCTTCTGCGCGAATCGTGGTCCCTTGTGGGCAACCTGCGAATTGCGCTGCTGAGCTCGCTGGCGGTGTGGTGCGTCTCGTCGCTGGCGGGCACACTGGCAGAGAGTCGCATGACCTGGTTGATATTTTCGCTGATCGCCGTGGCTGGAAGACTTGGCCGCGAAGGGAAGCATGCCATTGAGCTGCCCGCACAACGATGCGGTCTGACGGTCGATTTCTGGCGAGCTTCCGGCCCGGCACCGAATGAGTGTGCAATGGATGGATCGGAAGACGCCGGAGGAGTGGTGTGACCGAAAGACCGGCTCGCTACCTTTTGCGCTTCGATGACCTGTGCCCGGCGATGGACCGGAATGCCTGGGAGCGCTTCGAGCAAATGGTGCGCGTATTCCGCATCCGGCCGATCCTGGCAATTGTTCCTGAGAATCAGGATCCAGACCTCGCGCGCGACGTGGAGGATGAGAATTTCTGGGAGCGGATGCGTAGTTTGCAGGCGCTAGGAGCGACGATCGCATTGCATGGATACCGGCACCTGTGCGTGAGCGATGGGCGGAGCCTATTGCCGTTGCACCGGCTCACGGAGTTTGCGGGTGTTCCTGCCGCCACGCAATCGGCCTGGATTGAGACGGGCGTGCGCATTCTTCGCGAGCACGGGCTGGAGCCGAAGCTGTTCGTGGCCCCACGGCACGGCCTTGACCACGGAACGCTGCTGGCACTGCGCGCGGCGGGGATCGCGGCGATCAGTGACGGCTTTGGCCGCATGCCGACCCTGCATCACGGCATTGCATGGATTCCGCAGCAACTGTGGGGGCCGGTGCGGAAGAAGAGTGGAGTATGGACGATCTGCGTGCACAGCAATCACGCAACAGACGAGCAGGCACGGTCGGTGGCAGAATTTCTGAGTGCACATCATGCAGTGTTCATGGATGCAGAGGAGGCAATACGGGTTGCGAAGCCCAGCTGGGCCGGTGTATCTGCGCAGACTTGGATGACCCCTCAATATTGGAGGATTCGGCTCAAACAAATCCTCCTGCGCCGGACGTAGTCGGCTGTGGTGTGAGCCGTGCAGGGCTGCATGGCCTACGCCTGAGAATTCGACTGTGGGGCCGCACCGAGGAGTCCGGTGTAGAGCGAGAGCCACTGGTCCATGACGCGATCGAGGTCATAGCGTTCGACGACCGATTCACGTGCGTGACGGGCCATTTCCATGCGCTCTTCGTGCTGCATCTGCATGAGCCGGAGCATTCCTGCGGCAAGGGCAGAAGGATCCGCGGGTGGCACGAGGAGTCCGGTGACCGCATGAGTGAGGACCTCATTGTTGCCTTGCACGTCGGATGCAACGCTGGGAAGGCCGCATGCGCAGGCTTCAAGCAGAGCCATCGGCATGCCTTCCCAGAGGGAGGGCAGGACAAAACCGTCGGCGGCGCGCAGATACGGGCGCGGATCGTCGACGAATCCGAGGAAGTGGACGCGATGATCGACGCCCAGCCTTTGTGCCGCGCGTTTCAGCGGCTCAGCGAGTGAGCCGTCACCCATCAGAACAAGATGGGCAGTGTCGCCCAGAGATGTGAAGGCCTTGAGCAGACTTGCGTGATCCTTGACGGCTTCCAGGCGTCCTGTTGTAGCCCACAAAAATTCGTCGCTGACTCCCAGTTCGCTGCGAATCCGGGACCGATTGTCCGAGTCAGGAGACCAGTAGGCGGTATCGAGGCCGTTGGGAATCACAAAGAGGCGGTCCTGGCGAATCAGCCCGGCATCCAGATAGGACTTTGCGACACCCTGGCTGACGGCTGTGACGCAATCGGAGATGCTGGTAGTCAAGCGATAGGCCAGCTTCCGGAGGGTGTTGCCGGTCGCCGGCGTGTGCAGGGTATCGAGTTGGAGGGGGATGGAGGCCAGGAGTCGCGAGCCGCGTGCGACCCATGTGGCATGAGGAAGATGTGCATGCAGAACATCGGGGCGTCGCTCGCGGAGCCATGCACGGAAGTGCAGCCATCCGCGGGGATCCAGCACGCCTTTGCGCATGTGGAGGCTGAGGAATTCAATGCCGTTCTGCTGGAGCGCGGTGGCCGTCTGACCGCCCGAACCCGTGAGCGCGACAACGGTGACGCGCCAGCCTTTTTGCTTCATCGAACTCGCGATCAGCAGGGCCTGACGCTCCGCACCGCCAATCCGGTTGATTCCCGGCAAAAGAAGTACAAGGTGTCTCATTTGGAATCCCATAAGAGTACTTCATCAAGGATGCTCTGATAAGCAGGGATTGCATTTTGAAGAAAGAAGGGGGGAATCCAGCTATGCACGTACTTTTCGTCTGAGCGAAGTTCGCGCAAAGCATTTCTCAACGCACAGGCGAGGGCTTCCGAAGAGGAATCTGCCGCCAGCCACACGCCAGGCGATCGTCCAACGAGTTGGACGAGGCCCTGCGAGGCAGGGGTTGCAACGATAGGCAGACTGGCAACTGCTGCCTCCAGGAGCGCATTCGGAATGCCTTCGTGGCGCGATGGGAGAACGAAGAGACTGGCGCCTGGAAAATAGGCAGATGGATCGGCAACGTGGCCGGCGAACTGCACGGAATCTCCCAGGGGGAGTTGCGCGGATAATTCTCTCAGGGCTGCTTCCTGGGGCCCTTTTCCGAGGATGATGAGTCTGGATGCCGGAAAGTCCTCTTTAATTTGCGCAACTGCGTGCAGGAGGATGTCAATGCCTTTCTCATGTGCGAGACGGGAGATGGCAAGGATGTTTGAGCCTGAGGTGGGCCAGCGAGAGACGCTGCTAGTGACGGCGCAGCGAATGGCCGCCTCATCGACGGGGTTGGGAAGGATGGCAACAGCAGATGAAGAGACTTGAATGGTGTCTTGCATGTCGCGCGCCATTGCATCCGACTGACAGATGACGCGGTCGGCGCGCGGGTAGAGGGCGCGATAGAGGGCGCGCAGGGTTCCTGGGCGCGACGCATTCTGAAGGATGGCGGAGATGGTTCCGTTCTGGCGGACGATAATTCGTGTCGATCGCGGCAAAAGTGGACGAGCTGCGAGAACCAGGAAGTTGAGGTGGGCCATACCGGAGAGAATCACACGGGGACGAACGCGCCAGACGACGCGCAGCAGGTCGGGCAGGGCATTGCGCACACGCTGTCTCGGGAATGAATGCACAGTGACGTGTGAGGGGATCGAATCCAGCGCAACGGAACCTTGCGCTGATGCCATGAGACCGAGGTGGAGGTCATAGAGGTCAGGGGAGAGGTGGCTCGCGAGGAGTTGGGCGACTCTCTCCGCGCCCCCTCCGCCGAGATGGGGCATCAGCAATAGAACGCGGGGTCGAGGAACCATTTTGAGCTCGGGTAGCAACGCAACCAGTATAGGGGGCGGCGATTAGACTCAAGTGATCCCGCTCACAGCGAAATGATATATTGCCTGCGGAGAATGATTGCGTACCCCGATTATGGCGCAAAGCCAATTGAATTGGCTTCGCACGTCTCGGCGGCAAGAATTCAAAGAACCAGAGCGGCCAGCAACAGGCGCAAAGACTCGATTGTTCGATGTGCATTTCCCCAGCGGACTGAGACCGTGGCTCGTGACGGCATTGAGCCGAGCGGCCCAAAATGAGGGGACCGAAGCAGTCCATGGGACAGATGGAAAGACCAAGCGCGCGACCCGCGAGCGCGCAACCCGTAGGAACGCCGAGAGACGATTCAGAGTTGCCACACATCCTGCTCGGGGTCACGCACGATCAGACCTGCCTGATTCTTGCGGGACGGCTGCGCGCGCTGCGCGAGGCGGGATTTCGCGTCACGCTGGTCAGTAGCCCTGGGCCTCAGCTCAAACAGGTTGCCACCCGCGAGAACGTGCAGTGCGTCGAGTTACGGATGGAGCGCGGTATCTCGCCTTTCCGTGATTGCATCTCCCTGTGGAAGCTCTTTCGGCTTTTGCGTCGACTGAAGCCGGACGTGACGGAGTTCAGCACACCGAAGGCGGGCTTGCTCGGAACATTGGCGGCAAGGATGGCCGGCATCCGACGCCGCGTATACCTGTTGCGCGGGCTGCGCATGGAGACGACCACAGGCTTGAAGGGCTATCTTCTGCTTCTTGCCGAGAAGCTTGCTGCCTCCAGCGCTCATTCTGTGCTTTGTAACAGCGAGAGCCTGAGAAATGAATGCCTGAGGCTTGCGGTGGCCCGCGAGCCGAAACTTCTCATGCTGCGGAATGGCAGCAGTAACGGTGTCGATGGACAGCGGTTTAGTCCAGGGCCCAGCGACCTGCGTTGGAAGCTTGGGATACCGGAACGGGTTGTGGTGATTGGCTTTGTCGGTCGGTTGACGTGCGACAAGGGGATTCCGGAACTCATTGAGGGCTTTGACGCAGCGCTGGAAGAGGCACCGGATACCTATTTGCTTCTGGTTGGATGGTTTGACGAATCCGATGACCCCTTGAGCGAAGAGCTGCAGGAACGGATCACGAACCATCCGCGCATCGTGTGCACCGGGTTTGTGCAGGACACGGCCCCTTATTACAAGACCATGGATTTTCTGATCTTGCCAAGCCGCCGGGAGGGCTTTCCAAACGCAGTGCTGGAGGCGGCGTCAAGCGGCATCCCTGTGATCGCGACCTTTGCCACGGGCGCCCGGGATGCGGTTGTGCCGGGGTTGACGGGAATTCTGATTCCCAAGCGAAGTCCTGCGGCAATTTGTGCGGCCAGCCTGGAACTGATTCGCGACAGAGGGCGCCGTTGCAGAATGGGGCAGGAAGCCCGGCGGTGGGCGCTCCAGTACTTTTCTGACAGCGACGTCCTGGAAGCGACGACGGATTTCTATCGCAGCCTCGTGGATGCAGACGCGACGACGGAGTCCGTTACGGAGCCGGCTGTGTCGATGCGTTGACGCCGCTTGATCCAGATTCCACAGACGGGACCTGCAAGGTATGCGCGCCGGTCTCTACAGCCTGAAGCACTCTGGTGGGAACCACTCCCAGCAGAAACGTTGCACCGGCGGTGAACAGCAAGGCAGCCGCCACCGCCACGCCCGCGCGGGAGAGTGCTTGCTCTGGCTGCTGACTCTCAGCGGGCGCCTGCACTGTGACGAATGCCAGCCGGAGATAGTAGGCAGCGGCGAGGCCGGAGTTGAGCAGGCCGATTAACGCGAGCCAGTTTGCATTTCCCCCCATGGCAGCGGCGAATGCGTAGAACTTACCGAAGAAGCCGGCGGTGAAGGGAATGCCGACGAGTGAGGTGAGGAAGAAGATGAGAAGGATGCCGAGCACCGGTGAGCGGTAGATAAGTCCTCGATAATCGGCGATCAAAACGCGCGCATCGTCATAGCCGCTGGCCAGCGTGATGACCGCGAAGATGCCAACGTTCATAGCGGCGTAGGCGGCGGTATAGAAGCTGGCGGCTGCGATGCCACTGGCGCCAAGGCCTGCCAGCGCGGCGAGCAGATAGCCTGCATGCGCGATGGATGAGTAGGCCAGCATGCGCTTGACGTTCTGCTGACGCAGGGCGGCCAGATTGCCAACGGTCATGGAAAGAACAGAAACGCACCAGAGGAGCGGCGCCCATGCCTGATGGAGCGAGGGAAAGATCTCATAGAGGACGCGGAGCAGCAGCGCGAAGGCGGCAGCCTTGGGAGCTGTGGACATAAGGGCGACAACGGGCGAGGGTGCGCCTTCGTAGACGTCGGGAGTCCAGACATGGAAGGGTGCTGCCGAGACCTTGAAAAGGATGCCGACCAGCATGAGTGCCATGGCGGCGGCCACCAGCATGTGGTTCTGCGCATTCGGTAGGTACTGTGCGAGTTCGTAGACCTGAGTCGTTCCCGTTGCGCCGAAGGCAAGAGCAATGCCGTACAAAAGAAAGCCCGTGGCGAAGGAGCCGAGCAGGAAGTACTTGAGCGCTGCCTCGGGGCCTCGACCGGACTCCTTCCGGTAGCCTGCAAGAACGTAGGTGGAGATTGAAGAGATCTCCAGCGCGATAAAGATGACAAGCAGTTCGATTCCGGAGGTCAGCAGGCACATGCCGACTGCGCCGAAGACGATCAGAGCGTAATACTCGCCCTGGTGGTGGCTGTCCTCAGGCAGGGTGTCGAGTGAGAGAAGCAGGACGACAAGAACGATGCCGCAGATGAGGACGTGAAAGAAGATCGTAAATGGGCTGGTCTCGACGGTCGAATAAAAAGCTGTGCCGACGGGAAGCGAGAGTTGCCAGAGGCTCGCCCAGAGCGCGAGGGTGACGCCAAAAGCGGCCACCCAGCCAAGCGTGCGGCGTGGAAGGCGCGGCGGCAGCGAGGCGTCAATAAGCATGATGAGGACGCCAGTGAGCGTGAGAACGATTTCGGGCAGGATGCGCAGAATATCGCCGGGGTTCATCGCTTACCCTCCCTGAGTGCGGCGAGATTCAGCATGAGAGATGACGATGGTACAGCCGCGAAGGATTTCACTGTGGGAGGTCCTGTGCGATTTTCAATGGCGGATAGCCAGAGAGTTGGCGCGAGTCCCATGACGAGCATGAGAATAGCGAGCGGCCAGAGTATGGCCAGTTCTCCTGCGCGAAGATCCTGCGCGGGGCGTGCGGAAGTCATATCGCTCAGAGGTCCGTAGAAGACTCGCTGAACAAGCCAGAGCATGTAGGCTGCGCCCAGGATCACGCCGAAGGTGGCCGCGACAGCCCAGCCGCGGCTGACGCCTGTGAAGGTGCTGGACAGAATCAGGAACTCGCCGACGAAGCCGTTGAGCATGGGCAGGCCGATCATGGCCAGCGAGGTGATGACGAAGAAGGTGGCGGTCTGCGGCAACTTGGTGGCAAGTCCGCCATAGGAAGCAATCTGGCTGGTCGCGTAGCGAACTTCAAGGACGCCGAGGAGCAGGAAGAGTGCGCCATCGACGACGCCATGATTGAGGATCTGATAGATTGCGCCGTCCCAGCCGGTAAAGGTGAGTCCATAAATGCCGAGGACGATCAGGCTGAGATGGCTGAGCGACGCGAAGGCAAGAAGACGCCAGAAGTCGCGCTGCACAAGCGCGAGACAGGCTCCGTAGAGCAGGCCGATCACGGCCAGCGCGATAAGCCACGGCGCGAGGGCACGCGACTGCACGGGAAAGAGACCGATGTGGAAGCGGAGCATGGAGTAGAGGCCGAGCTTGCCCGCGACAACCATGGCCAGGGCGACTGGGGCTTCAGAATAAGTGTCTGCCAGCCAGCCGTGAAGCGGGAAGACGGGCACCTTGACCGCGAAGGCGAAGAGAAAAGCGAAGGCAACCCAGCAAAGCGGTCCGGCAGGCAGGCCGCCACTGGCGATGAGGGCCTGGAGATCGCTGAAGTTAAACGTCCCCGTACGTGCGTAGAGCCAGAGGATGGCAACGAGCAACGGCGCGGATGGGATGAAGGTGAAGAGGAAAAATTTGAGCGCGGCGCGGGAGCCGTCTTTACGGGCGAACATGGCGATGAGGACCGCCATGGGGACCAGGGAGAGTTCCCAGAAGCCGTAGTAAAGGATAAGGTCCAGCGAAAGAAAAACGCCGAGCATCGCTGTCTGCTGGACAAGGAAGAGCGAGTAGAAAATCTTGCGGCGACGCTCGATTGCATTCCAGCTTGCCACGATGCCGATGGGCGCAAGCAGCCCCACGAGGACAACAAGCCAGAGGCTGAGACCATCCACGCCTACGTGGTAATAGATTGCCGGGTTTTCAATCCAGAGGCGGTTGATCTCAAACTGGAAGCCATGCTGGCCGAGGTTGAATTGTGCAGCCAGATGCAAAGTGAAGACAAAGGTGACCAGGGTGGTCAGCAGCGCAACCCATGCGGAGAGCTTGCCACGGTCGGGCAGAAGGGCGACGACGATGGCGCCGGCGAGCGGGGTCAGCAGGAGGATGGTGAGGATAGATTCGTTCAGATAGCTCATCGTTAGCGCCCCATCCCGCTTGCATGCAGGCCAAGCGTTGCCGGAAGAAGGAAGAAGAGCAGGACAGCGGCTGCGCCCAGGGCAAGCCACGCCGCATAGGAGCGGAGGTTGCCGGACTGCCAGCGTTGAAGGATGGCGCCCAAGAATTGCGCAACTCCGGCCAGCAGCCAGGCCGCGCCTCCAACGAGCGCGATATCGACGACCCAGCCGAGGATGAACTTGGAAAAGGCGAGCAGAGGTTTGATGATGGTGAATCCGTAGATCTCATCGACGAAGTATTTGTTGAGCACAAGCTTGTAGCCATGCGGCATGGCAGCGGCCAGTCTGGCCGGTGTATCCGGCTGCCGGCGGTAGAAGCGGTCCGCGACCCACCAGCCAGCGAGCGCTACCAGGACGGCAAGCACACTCAAGCTGATCTCAAGAGACGCGCTGCCTCCGGCAGAGGGAATTTCACCCACAGACGGAGCGAGGAATGCGCCAAAGCGCTCAATGCCAATCCAGCCTCCGCAGACGGAGAGGACAGCAAGAAGGACGAGCGGAGCGAGCATGGACCAGGGACTTTCGTGCGGATGGGCGTCGTGATTGCGAGACTCACCGAGGAACGTGAGATACCAGAGCCGGAACATGTAGAACGAGGTCATGAGGGCAGTGACAAGGCCGAAGAACCAGAGCGCCTTGCCGCCAGAGCCCTGCAGGAAGGCGGCGTAGAGGATTGCATCCTTGGAGAAGAATCCCGCAAAGGGGAAGAAGCCTGCGATGGCAAAGACGGCTGCGGTCATCGTCCAGAATGTGACGGGAATCTTCTTCCGGAGACCACCCATCTTGCGCAGGTCCTGCTCTCCGCCGAGAGCGTGAATGACCGAGCCGGCGGCGAGGAAGAGCAGGGCCTTGAAGAAGGCGTGCGTCATGAGGTGAAAGATCGCGGCTGAGTACGCGGCGACTCCGCAGCCGAGGAACATATAGCCAAGCTGCGAGATGGTGGAGTAGGCGAGGACGCGCTTGATGTCGTTTTGCACCAGGCCGATGGTGGCTGCGAAGAGAGCCGTTGCCGCGCCGACGACAGCGACTACGCCAAGCGCGAAGGGCGAGTGATCAAAGAGCGCGTGCATGCGGGCGATCATGTAGACGCCGGCCGTGACCATGGTGGCCGCGTGAATGAGGGCCGAGACAGGAGTGGGGCCTTCCATGGCATCGGGAAGCCAGACATACAGCGGAAGCTGCGCGCTCTTGCCAGTGGCCCCGAGCAGCAGGCAAAGAGCGATGGCCGTGAGGATGCCGCCCTGCCAGGCTGGTGCGGCTGCGAGCTTTGCCGCAATCTCACTGAAGGTGAGCGTGCCGAAGTTGGCCAGCAGAAGGAAGATGCCGATGAGGAATCCGAAGTCACCGATGCGGTTGACGATGAAGGCTTTCTTACCAGCGTCTGCCGCGGAGTTCTTCTGGTAGTAGAAGCCGATCAGCAGGTAAGAAGCGAGGCCAACGCCCTCCCATCCGACAAACATGAGGAGCGCATTGCCAGCAAGCACCAGAACCGTCATGAAAAACATAAACAGATTCAAGTAGCTGAAGAAGCGCCAGTAGCCGTCCTCGTGCGCCATGTAGCCGACGGAGTAGACATGGATGAGAAAGCCAACGCCGGTGACGACCAGCAGCATGACGAGGGATAGCTGGTCGAAGACAACGCTGAAGTCGATATTGAGCGCGCCGGCGTGAATCCATCCGACGGGACAGGTTTCAGAATAGGGCAAGGAAAGGCCCGAGGTGCCTGCAACGACGGCGTTGAGAACCACGGCAAGAGATCCCAGCGGAGCCAGCAGCGCGATCGCGCTCACCAGGCCCTTGGAGAGCTTGCGGCCAACGATGCCGTTGAGGAGAAACCCGGCGAAAGGTAAAAGC
>JAGWML010000263.1 GCA_028873155.1 Acidobacteriota bacterium | reverse complement strand
CACGGTGGATGGGTCGAAGTTGTCGGGTAGGTAACCAGCAACCAGGAATTGCGGCATATCTTCTCCTCTTGTCAGGCAGGGCTCTCTGCCCGGCCTTCATTTGAACGACGAACGGCCAGACTGGAATTCTACAAGCCGTCGGGGAGATTTTTAGTTATGGGAATTGTTATGTGTGGCCGCGGCTTCGGACTGTTCAGGCACGCGCAGACCGTCCGGGGTTTCCGCACAGCCGCAGCGTCTGCGCCGCCTGATTGATCGTGTCGAGGGTGGTCCGATCGCGCCGTTTCGGCTTCCGGTCTATTTCAGTCCGGTGAGGTACTCGCCCATCCGTTTTGTTCCCTCGTCGATGCTCTGCTTCGTGACCGGGTACGACAGCCGGATATGCTCCGCTGTGCCGAAGGCCTCGCCGGGCACCGTGACCACATGCGCCTCATGCAGCAGCTTTGTCGCCAGCTCCGTCGCCGTCTTGATCCCGCCCTTGCCAAGGAACTTCCCGATATTCGGGTACACATAGAACGCGCCTTCGGGCTTGGTGCACGTCACTCCAGGAATCTCAGCCAGCTTCTTCAGCATGTAGTCGCGCAGGTCAATGAACTCCGCGCGAAACTCCGCCACGCACTCCTGCGGCCCCGCCAGCGCCGCAATCGCCGCCTTCTGCACGAAGCTCGTCGCGTTCGAGGTCGACTGCGACTGCAGCTTGCTCAGGTTCGCCGTCACCGCCTTCGACGCCAGCGCATACCCCGCGCGCCAGCCTGTCATCGCATACGTCTTCGAGAGCGACCCCAGAATCACCAGGTGCTCCTTCGCCCACGTATACGACCCGCCGCTCACCGGCTTGCCGGCGTAGTTGAGGTATACATAACACTCATCCAAAAGCAAAAAAATCCCGCGCTCGTGCGCCAGCCGCACAATCCGCTCCAGGTCCTCCGCGCTCACCACCGACCCGGCCGGGTTCGATGGCGAATTCAGAATGATCGCCTTCGTCCGCGGCGTAATCGCCTGCTCAATCGCATCCGCCGTGATGCGGAAGTTCTCTGCTTCGCTCGTTTCGAGGAAGACCACCTTGCCGCCCGCGTACTGAATGATGTCTTTGAAGCTCACCCAGTAGGGCACCGGCAAAATCACCTCGTCGCCGTGGTCCACCAGTACCTGAATCGTGTTGAACAGCGCCAGCTTGCCGCCCGTCGTAAAGATCGCCTCGTCCAGCGTATAGTCCGAGCCGAAATCCGCCGCATGGCGCTCGATAATCGCCTTGCGCACGTCGGGAATGCCCGGCACCACCGTGTAGCGGGTAAAGTTGGCCTCAATCGCCGCCACCGCCGCATCCTTAATATGGCGCGGAGTCGAAAAGTGCGGCTCGCCGGCGCCAAAATCCACCAGGCTCGCGCCCTGCGCGCGCAGCTTGGCGGCCTCGGCGGCCACAACCATCGTTGCAGACACTTCAATCCGGCCGATGCGGTCGGCAAATACCTTTGCGGGAGCCAAAACTGTCATAGAACTTCTATCTTTACAGATTTCTGGCTCCAATGAAACCCGAACCCATCCCCGATCCGCATCCAGAGACCTCCGGCCCCGCACTCCTTGACTGGACCCGCGGCCCGCTCGCCGAAGGACTCGCCTGCTACCACCGCGGCGAGTTCTTCCTCGCCCACGAACACTGGGAGGCCGTCTGGCTCACCCTCCGCCAGCCCGAGAAGGACTTCCTCCAGGCACTCATCCAGGTGGCCGCCGCCTTCCACCACCTTGAGCGGAGCAACCTCGCCGGCGCCCGATCGCTGCTGGCGCGAGCCCTGGGCCGCCTCAGCGCATGCCCGCCCCACTTCGGCGGCATCCGCCTCGATCGACTGCGCACCGAGCTGCACGACACGCTTCAGCGCCTCACTTCCGCCGCGGACCCCGCCAGCCTCTCAGCCCCGCCCATCCGCCCTTCCGGCGAGGGGGCCGCCTCTTGAGCATCTACAGGCACCCGGCATCAGCGACCTGCTGCGCGGACGCATCGCGCGGTTCAGCCTGGATGCGCTGGTGTATATTGCGACGGCGCTGGGACGCAAGGTGACGGTGAAGCTGACGGACGCGGCGTAGTGCGGTGGGGATGCGGCGGTGAGTCGATAGGGCTGGGATGGGTTCGTTGCTTTCCCAGGTCTCAGAAGCGAGACCTGGGGCACCCGGCTACCTCAGCCATGCGTAAGCGGCCACTGCGAATCCGATGACATACAGCGCAATCAACAAGATCCAGAATTCCGCGCGCTGCCGCCTAATGGTCTCCTCGCTACGGCTGCCCCCCTGAACAGCGGAAGCAAATCCGCCGCTCATAAGACGCCACAGAAAGGCCATAATGGGCGGCCCGACGATCAGCGACAAGATCAATTGCCAAAATGGTGCAGCTTGATGTCGCATCACGGTTGCCTCCTAGAAAAGTCCCGCCTCGCAGCCAATGAAAGCTCCGAAGTAGGTTGCCGCGTCGTAGGCGAACTTGGCTTCGCCGAATCCAGAAACGTATTCGACAGCAGAGAATCCTGGCGGGTGGCCCACGCATGCGAGTCTTCTTTACCCGGCCACTCATCTGGGGTGCCCCATTCATGGCGTCCGCCCGCGGCGGGCGACATGGGTGGGTGAGCATAGCGCTCGGCCCGCTTCATGATTGTCTCGCTCTGGAATCTTCTGTAAGGGTGACCGCAAGCAGCCGTCCGCGACGTCTCTGCGCGGTCCAGCGCGACTCGATCTCGACCGTAGCAACGACGCCGGTCGCATGATGGAGAAAGCTTGACCATGGCCAATCCTGTGGCCGATCGACCAGGCCCCGCTTCACCGGGTTGTGGTGCATGTTGTGAAGCTTCTCTTCGGTTGTCCCATCGCTCCAGACGTTGAAGTCGTAGTAGCGGTGCTGCCAGAACTGCGCCTCATCGGGCTTTTTGAGCTTCTTTGCGGTTTCCTGCTTGAGTGCCTGAATCGCTGCGGCCAGAGAGCCAAGGTGTGGTTCGCTGACCAGCAGATGCACGTGCTCGGGCATCAGGACGTAGCCGGCAATGGCCATCTTGTGCGATTGGCGAACGCGTTCGAGTGTCTGCTCGATGAGGCTGTAACCGTTGCGCTGGGCGAGCAGAGGTTGCCGCTTGAAGCAACTGAAGGTGAGGAAGTGGAACTCGCCGGAGTTCTGGTAACGGATGAGGCCCTTTGGCATGTCGGGAGAAGTGTACCGCAGGTTCGTGGTCTCCCACCCATGTCGCCCGCCGCGGGCGGACGCCATGAATGGGGCACCCCGGTTTGTGGCGGGGTACGAGTCAAAGACGGTGGGTTGACTGTGCGCTGGTTCGAGGTCTCCCACCCATGTCGTCCGCCGGGGGCGGACGCCATGAATGGGGCACCCAAGTTTGCTGCTTATGGCGGGTGGCC
>JAGWML010000262.1 GCA_028873155.1 Acidobacteriota bacterium | reverse complement strand
GTCAGACTGTCCTCTTTCGCCAGCTTGACGCGCGCGGTTTCCAGCTTGTGCTGCACCTTGGCCACTTCGGTGGGCTCCAAATCGGCGGGTGCAGACTTTGCAAACTCCGCAAGAGACAACTCCCACTGCGCTGCCGCCAGGCGAATGCGCCCTGTTTTTTCGTAGAGATCGCCGAGATGATCGTGCACTGTGGGGTCGGTCTGGTCGCGGTCGACGGCCTGGCGCAAATTCTCCTCTGCCAGTTCATACTGACCCATCTTGAAATACGCCCAGCCCAGCGAGTCGAGGTAGGCACCATTCATCGGGTCGAGCTCCACGGCCTTGCGAATCAGCTTGATCGCCTCCGGCAGCCGCGTGCCCTTGTCGGCAAACATATACCCCATATAGTTCAACGTCATGGCGTTGTTGGGGTCGATGTCGAGCACCTGGTGGAAAAACTGCTCGGCCGTGTCGTAGTGCTTCTGCCTCTCCGCCAGAGCGCCGCGCAGGAACAGCAGGTAGATCTTGTCATCCTGTTTGGTCGTGAGCGAGGCGGCCTTGTTCAGCGCGTCATCGGCATCTTTCCAGCGGCGCAACCGCGTATACGTCTGTGCCAGGCTGAGCCATACCACGCGATCCTTGTCCGTGTTGGTCAGCAGGCTTTTCGCCATCGTGATGCCATCGTCGGGGTTGTTTGAATCGGCCATCTCCCCGGCAAGCATCAGCTTGAGGTCGGTGTTCTTCGGGTCAGTGGCCGCGGCCTTGCGCGCCACCTCGATTGCCTTGTCGAACATCTTAGCGTCGCGGTAGGTATCCACCTCGCCCTGATATCCGCGTAGAGCCTGGTCGCCGCCCAGGTCGATGAGCTTCTGGTAAGTCTCGATCGCCTGGTCTGTCTTGTTCTCTTCGTGGTAGAGCGCGCCGAGACGATCGAGGAAGATGCCGCGGTTGTTCTTCTCCTCAGAGGTATAGGCACCGTTGGCGTGCGAGGTGAGGTCGACCATGTGCTGGTACACCTGCACCGCCTCGTCAAAGCGGCCCAGCACGTCCAGCAGCAGACCTTCGTTGTAACCCGCTTCCAGCGAATCGGGGTCCTTCTTGACGGCTGTGCGAATGGTTGTCAGCGCATCCTCATATTTGCCCTGCCGACGCTGAATCTCGCTGATGTGAATGAGGGAGCCGATATCGTCCGGGTCAGCCTCGGAAAGGTTCTTGTACTGCTTCAAGGCCGCGTCCAACTGATTGTCGTTAAGCAGGGCCTGCGCGAGGGCATTGATGCTCCTGACATCGGCAGGATCAAGATCCAGCGCGCGCTGATAGGCTGCGATGGCCTCTTTCGGCTGCTTCAACTGGTCATACGCCGTGCCAAGCGCCGACTCCATCTTGGCGGTCCGGTCCTGTTGCGGCACGTCTTCAATCACCTTCGCAGCCTTGGCCACGTCGTTGTTCTCAGCGTAGAGCCGCGCAAGATTCAAAATCGCATCTTCGGAATCGGGCTCGATGGTGCGGGCCAGCTTGTACTGCTCTTCCGCTTTCGCCGACTCGTGCCGCACGGCGTACAACTGGCCCAGGATCATGTGATCTTCCACATCTTTGGGCTGAAGCGAAAGAATCTTTTGGAATTCGGCGATGGCCTCATCCAGCACGTTTCCGCTGGGCGAAGATGACGACACGGCATTCTGCGCTTCGCTCAACTGGCGAAGAAAGATGCGGCCAAGCAGCTTGTGCGCGTCGAGGTCATCCGGCGAGGACTTCAAAAGGGTTCTTGCGGTCGATTCCGCTTCTTTCACGCGCCCAACGCGCAGATACAAGTCGGCCAGCGCGTTATTCAGCGACGGTGATGTCGGATCGGCATTCAGCGCTGCCTTGTATTCCTCAATCGAATGCGCAACGAACTCAGGCCGACCTGAGGCAACCGCCTCGTCCTCATAAATCGCAGCCATGCCATCATGGAAGTACGACTTGGAGCGGTCTGCCGCATCGACTTCAGGCTTCGCCTGCGCTGGGGCCTGGGAGGTTGCCGCCGGGGGCGCCTGGTCTTTGCGCGCGTTCGAGTTCTGGGCTGGTGCTGCCGGGAACAGGAGCAGGGAAGCGACGGCAAGAAACGGCACGGCGACAGTTTTGGTTCTGGTTAATCTGATCATTCTATTGAGGTTCCACGCCTTCCAAGCAAGAGAAGCCACCGCACAGCGACACGGCAAGCTTTGAGTACAAGGCGACCGGAGTCGCCCACCCTTCTCTACTGACGATTCTACCTTCGATTTGTTGCGCCGGAACGCTTCGGATGGCAATTTGGTAACCAGGGCGCCTTTGGCCGCGCCCATTGATGTCGCTCAATGGCGGAAGTGCCGAACTCCCGTAAACACCATGGCCATTCCGAGCCGGTCCGCCGCTTCAATGACTGCCTGGTCGTTCACCGAGCCGCCCGGCTGAATCACGGCCGTCGCTCCTGCCGCCGCTGCCGCTTCCAGCCCGTCTGGGAACGGGAAGAAGGCATCCGATGCTGCCACCGTGTCCTTGAGCGACAGCACCGCCTTCTGTGCTCCAAATTTAGCGGCATCCACGCGGCTCATCTGCCCGGCTCCAATGCCGACCGTCTGGCCGTCGCGCGCGTACACGATGGCATTCGATTTGACGTGCTTGGTCACGCGCCAGGCGAAGAGCAGACTGCGCAGCTCTTCCGGCGTCGGCGGTCGCCAGGTGACCACTTTCAATTCGGACTCGGTGACGCGTGCGGTATCCGCATCCTGCACCAGCAATCCGCCCGATACCTGCTTGACGACGAACAGCGGTGACGCCGCACGGACCTCTACGAGCCGCAGGTTCTTCTTGGTTGCCAGGCGCGCGCGCGCCTCTGGCATAAAGGCAGGAGCGGCGATCGCTTCCACAAACAGCTTGGCAATCTCTTCAGCGGCTGCGCCATCCACCGGGCGATTGATGCCGATCACTCCGCCAAAGGCCGAAACGGGGTCACAGGCCAGAGCCTTTTGGTAGGCCTCAAGGATGGTCGAGCCAGTGGCCGCTCCGCAAGGGTTGGTGTGCTTGATGATGGCGACGAAAGGCTCATCGAACTCGCGCGTGAGTTCCCAGCAGGCGTCGAGATCCACCAGGTTGTTGTAGCTGAGTTCCTTGCCTTGCAGTTGCGTCGCGCCTGCAATGCCCAGTTCCGAGCCGTCGTTGTAGAGAGCGGCGCGCTGGTGTGGGTTTTCGCCGTAGCGCAGTGACTGCGCCAGCGGCATGTTGATGCGCAATGTGGTGGGAAGACGTGCCGTGTCGCCGGCAGCAGGCTCGCTGGGTACTGGCGCTTCCTCGATGCGGTCGAGCGTATTGGCGATGGCGGTGTCATAGGCTGCCGTGGTGGCAAAGGCTAGTTTGGCAAGCCGCCAGCGCGTGGCGCGGCTCAGGCATCCGCGAGTGGAACGCAACT
>JAGWML010000261.1 GCA_028873155.1 Acidobacteriota bacterium | reverse complement strand
GAGCTGGAAGAGGGCGACGGCTGGGTGGACACGCCGAGCGGCAACCACGAAGAGCAGGTGATCAAGGACCTGCTGAAGAAGGTGTATGCCGAGGACCCGCAGCACTGGCACAAGGTGGCAAAGGAATGGCGCGGCGTTTCAGAGGAAACGACGACGGGCGTGCACCGGCTCTACAAGATGATGGAGCAGGGCAAGCTGCTGGTTCCGGCGATCAACGTGAACGACTCGGTGACGAAATCGAAGTTCGATAACCTGTACGGCTGCCGCGAGTCGCTGGCGGACGGCATCAAGCGCGCGACGGACGTGATGGTGGCGGGCAAGGTTGCTGTGATTTGTGGCTACGGCGACGTGGGCAAGGGCTGCGCGCACTCGCTGCGCGGCATGGGCGCGCGGGTGATTGTGACGGAGATTGACCCGATCAACGCGTTGCAGGCGGCGATGGAAGGCTTTGAGGTGACGACCGTGGAGGACACTCTCGGCCGCGGCGACATCTACGTGACCTGCACGGGCAACACGGACATCCTGACGCTGGAGCACATGAAGAAGATGAAAGACCAGGCGATCGTGTGCAACATCGGGCACTTCGACAACGAGATCCAGATGGACCGGCTGAACGGCGAGGCGGGCGTGAGCAAGCTGAACATCAAGCCGCAGGTGGACTTCTACAAGTTTCCGGATGGGCACGGGATTTTTGTGCTGGCCGAGGGACGGCTGGTGAACCTGGGCTGCGCGACGGGGCACCCTAGCTTTGTGATGAGCAACAGCTTTGCCAACCAGACGCTGGCGCAGCTCGACTTGTGGAAGAACAAGGACAGCTACAAGGTGAACGTGTACACGCTACCGAAGAAGCTGGACGAGGAAGTAGCGCGGCTGCATCTGGAAAAGATCGGCGTGAAGCTGACGAAGCTGAGCCAGAAGCAGGCGGACTACATCGGCGTGCCGGTGGAGGGACCGTTCAAGCCGGAGTTCTACCGGTACTAAAGGCAGCTTCCAGCTGTTGGCTGTCAGATTCTTGCGTTGTGGATGCCCGGACCTGCTCAGGTTCCGGGCATCTGGCATGTGGGGTTTCAGGATGAGGATGGGAAGAGTGGTGGTTCGAGATGGCGAGCACGTTTTCGTTTGAGTTGTTTCCGCCGCGGACGCCGGAGGGCGTAACCAAGCTGAGCGGCGTGATTGAGCAGCTTGCTGCGCTCGGTCCGCAGTTTTTCTCTGTGACGCATGGGGCGGGCGGATCCGATCAGGAGGGCACGTACGAGACGCTGCTTGCGGTGGCCAGGCACAGCGGCGTGGAGGCTGCGCCGCACCTGACCTGTATCGGCTCGACGCGGGAGAGCATAGCCGCGCTGCTCGATCGCTATCGCGCAGCAGGAGTGCGGCGCATTGTGGCGCTGCGTGGCGACCTGCCGGCGACGGCGATGAGCGCGGCGGCGCCGGGTGAGTTCCACTACGCGAATGAACTGGTGCAGTTCATCCGCGAGACGCATCGGAACCACTTTTGCATCGATGTGGCGGCGTATCCGGAGATGCATCCGCAGGCGCCGAGCCCGAGCGTGGATTTTGAGAACTTTCGCCGCAAGGTGGAGGCGGGCGCGGACGGGGCAATTACGCAACTCTTCTACAACGTGGATGCGTACCTGGACTTCATGGAGCGGTGCGCGAAGGGAGGCATTACGGTTCCCGTGGTGCCGGGCATCATGCCGATCACAGGCTTCGCGAATACGGTGCGCTTCTGCTCGGGCTGCGGCGCGGACCTGCCGCGGTGGGTGAAGCTGCGCCTGGAAGAGCTGCAGGACGACAAGGAACGGCTGCTGGAGTTTGGCGAGAGCGTGGTGACGCGGCTGTGCGAGACGCTGCTGAGGAACGGCGCGCCGGGACTGCACTTCTACACGATCAACCAGGCGGCGCCGACGCTGCGGCTATGCAAAAACCTGGGATTGGCCGCGAAAGTGTGACGCGCGCACGACAGGTCAGGGAATCACGGGCAAAAGTGAGCCCGCTGACTGGGCAAAAGGTGCCTGGGTCAGATAGGATGTTGGTTTCATGACAACAAAGATTGATTTTCGTCCCGTCATCCTGGCCGGAGGCAGCGGCACCCGGTTCTGGCCGCGATCACGGCGCGCGCGCGCCAAGCAGGTGCTGGCGCTGGACGGTGAGCGCTCGATGATTCAGCAGACGGTGGAGCGGCTGAAGCCGCTGGCTCCGATTGAGAAGACGTGGGTCATCACGAACGAGTTTCTCTCGCACGAGATTGCCGACCAGCTCAGGGTCGTGCCGCGGCAGCAGATTGTAGAAGAGCCGATGGCGCGCAACACTGCGCCGGCGTGCGGGCTGGCTGCGTTTTTGATTGAGCGGGAGAATCCCGAGGCGGTGCTCGGTGTGTTTCCGTCGGACCACGTGATTGGCGACGAGCCACGATTCCTGAAGGCGTTGCAGAAGGGGATTGCACTGGCGGCGGCAGGCGAGAACATTGTGGTGCTGGGCATAGAGCCCACACGCGCCGAGACGGGCTACGGGTACATCGAGACGGGCGACCTGACGGCGGATGGGAATGCGCTGCACGTGCGGCGCTTCACCGAGAAGCCGAACCAGAACCGCGCCGAGGAGTTTGTGGCGGCGGGGAACTACTACTGGAACTCGGGAATGTTTTTGTGGACAGCGCGGACGCTGGCCAACGCGGTGCGGGAGCATCTGCCGGAGACGGCGCCGCTGCTTGAAAGCATTGCCGCGGCGTATGGGACTCCGCAGTTCGAAGAGGTATTTCACAAGCTCTACCCCAAGTGCGAGAACATCTCGGTGGACTATGCCGTACTGGAGCCGCGGTCGGCAAAGGGTGAGCACTCGTCGCATCTGTATTGTCTGCCGGCGGAGTTCAGCTGGAATGACCTGGGATCGTGGGCGTCGCTGTATGAATATCAGACGGACACGCGTCTGCGCGGCGACAGTGATGGCAATGTGGCGGAGACGGATGGGCACATTGCGCTGGACGCGACGAACAACTACGCCTACAGCCCGCGCAAGTTTGTGGCGTTGGTGGGCGTGGAGAACCTGGTGATCGTGGACACCGAAGACGCGCTGCTGATTGCGCACCGGGACCACTCGCAGGACGTGGGCAAGATTGTGAAGGAGCTGAGCTCTTCAGGGCGCGGCGAGCTGGTCTAAGATTTTTCCAGACCAAAAATGGGGTACACGACCGCATGGATAGCGCGGGCAGCTATGTCGTGCGCTGGCGGCGCTTAGACTCAATTGAAGGAGAAGTGCGGGTTTAACACGATGGCTCACACCCAGATCAAGTTTGGAACCGATGGCTGGCGCGGCGTGATTGCCGATGACTTTACGTTTGCGAATGTACGCATTGCCGCGGCGGCGATTGCGGCGTATATCCACGCGAAGGAAGACCCGGCGAAGGGCATCTGCATCGGGTACGACACGCGATTCGGGTCAAAGGCATTTG